>JBILCE010000047.1:0-6584 GCA_044353305.1 Paenibacillus sp. | reverse complement strand
ATGCAGTGAAAGTCATCAACGCGGTAGATTCGAATGAGGTTATCTGGGTGCCAGATAAAAATTTGGGCGACTATGTGTCAAAATTCACAGACAAGAAAATGATTATTTGGGAAGGTTATTGCAATACCCATGACATGCTCACTGTGAAAGATGTAATGGAGATGAGAGCGCAGTATCCGAATGCTCAATTTGTTGTTCATCCTGAGTGCCGACCAGAAGTTGTAAAGTTAGGCGATTTTGTTGGGAGTACAACAGCGATCATCAAGTATTGTCGAGAGTCGGACTGCCAAGAATTTATTGTTGGCACTGAAGATGGAACGGGTTATCAACTGCGATTGGATAGTCCGAACAAGACGTTCCATTTTGCGACCAAATATTTAGTTTGCCCGAATATGAAAGTCAACAACTTGAAGAAAGTGGCGAAATGTTTAGAGACGATGTCGCCGCAAATTTATGTACCTCCGCAAGTCGCCGATCAAGCGCGCGCATCACTGGAACGCATGCTACAAGTGAAATAGTATGCGCTGCTTCCTTGTTTGAAGCAACTTCAGCAGATTCGACCTCAAGGGAAGCGAGTGAAGCAAATGATCCCCCGTTATTTAACGGATTTGGACTTAAATGAGTTACCGCAGGAACGTACTGGGGTCATGGTAATAGGAGCTGGGATAGCGGGACTTTATGCGGCGATTAAAGCTGCTGAGAAATATAAAGTACTATTAGTAACGAAGACATCGCTAATGGAAAGCAACACTCGGTATGCGCAGGGTGGTATTGCGGCGGTTATTTCAGATGAGGATTCACCAGCGTATCATCGTCTAGACACCCTCCTTGCCGGTGCTGGATTATGCAACGAAGCAGCGGTCGATGTGCTTGTTCATGAAGGACCTGATGGAGTAAAGGACCTCATTCGCATGGGGACTCAATTCGATGTGGAAAATGGGGAACTGGCGCTCACAAAAGAAGGGGCACACAGTCAACGACGCATTTTGCATGCGAATGGGGATGCCACAGGCTACGAAATCGTCCGTGCCTTATCCGAGAAAGCGAAGCAGCACCCGAATATTACAGTTTGGGACAATCATTTTGTTGTCGATTTGATCACCCAGGATAAAGAATGTTACGGTGCGATCGTGTGTAAGCCAAGTGGTGAGCGAGTATATGTATTGGCTCAGGCGACTATTTTGAGTTCTGGTGGGGCAGGCCAATTATTTCGATATACAACCAATCCGGAGATTGCTACAGCTGATGGAATCGCAATCGCTTACCGGGCTGGTGCAGACATACGCGACGTCGAATTTATTCAATTTCATCCCACGGTACTTTGTTACCCTGGTGCCCCTCGCTTTCTGATATCAGAGGCGGTTCGTGGTGAAGGTGCCTATTTACGGAACAGTAAAGGCGAGCGTTTCATGGAACAGTATCATCCACAACTGGAACTGGCACCGCGAGACATTGTGGCGCGAGCTATTGTCGATGAAATGGAGAGAACGAAGTCCACTTTTGTATACGTAGACATAACACATGAGCCGTCGGACATGGTGATGCATCGTTTTCCGACTATATATGAAACTTGCCTCCTATATGGACTTGATTTGACCTCGGATTGGATTCCAGTTGCCCCTGCGGCGCATTACATGATGGGTGGGGTCAAAACAGATCTTAACGGGGAGACCTCAATCAAACGTCTTTTTGCATGCGGTGAAGTTTCCTCGACTGGTTTACATGGAGCAAATCGGCTAGCAAGCAATTCACTCTCGGAGGCGATTGTATTCGGTCGACGCATTGTCGATCAAATTTATCAGTTAACCCCTCAAGATGATGTTCCGTTACATCGACCTGAACTCCCCCGCAAAGAATTTCAGCGGCAAAATATTGCGGAGAAGAAGTTGCGATTGCAGAAGACGATGCTTCGTCATGTCGGCTTAAAGCGTTCTGCCAAGGGGCTCGAGAAAGGATATGAGGAGCTGCAACGGTTGATTTCCATTTTTGAATATTCGCTTTTAACGAGAGAGGAATTTGAATTTGCTAACTTGCTAACGTGTGCTTTGCTCACCACGCGAGCGGCACTTCTCCGCGAAGAAAGCCGCGGTGGGCATTACAGAGAAGATTTCCCGGAACGTGATGACGCAGGATGGCTTAAGAATCTTGTTTTCAATCGCGACAGGGGCATAGTAGAGGAGTACATAGTCGATGCTGGGGCTAAATAAAAGGCAACTTGCTGAAGACATTCGTCGTTGGCTTGACGAAGATATCGGGATGGGCGATCTTTCTAGCATGGCCACGATTCCGGAGGACCATCGTTCAATTGGGATTATTCACATGAAAGAAGCAGGCATTGTTGCGGGACTTCCGGCGGCAGAGCTTGTGTTTGCTATTGTTGATCCCGAACTGACATTTATCTCGCAAGTATCGGAAGGTCAAGCTGTAGACAAAGGGACGATTGTGGCACAAATCGTAGGTCGCTCTAAAAGCATCCTGGTGGGAGAACGACTCGCATTAAATCTAATGCAGCGAATGTCCGGCATTGCCACTCAGACGCGACGTTACGTCGACGCACTAGGTGGATTGTCTACTAGACTCGCGGATACTAGAAAGACGACACCTGGACATCGTATGCTTGAAAAATATGCTGTCCGAATCGGTGGAGGACACAACCATCGGTTCGGTTTGTTCGACGCGGTGATGATTAAAGACAACCACATTAAAGCAGCGGGCGGTGTAACAACCGCTATTCGCTCTGCAAGGGCTCAAGTCCCTCACACGATAAAAATCGAGGTGGAAGTTGAGCATTTTGATCAATTGAATGAAGCGATTGAAGCACAAGCAGATATTATCATGCTCGATAACATGTCGTTAGACCGAATGAAGGAAGCAGTTGCGAGAATTAAACACGTTGCACCACATATCATTGTAGAAGCGTCTGGTGGTGTTCAGTTAGACACGATTAAGTCGATTGCCGAGACAGGCGTTGATGTTATTTCAGTCGGACGTTTAACTTATTCGGTTGAGGCGTTGGATATTAGTCTTGATCTAAATGAGCAGAAAGGAAGTGCCACGTGATCCTTGTTGTTGATGTAGGAAACACGAACATTGTGCTCGGTTTGTATCAAGGGAAAGAGCTTTTGCATCATTGGAGGATTAATACGAACCGTAACGCGACCGCTGATGAATACGGCATATTGGTGTACAATCTTTTTCAGTATGCGGGAATTTCATTCGAGGACATCGAGGGTGTAATTGTCTCCTCGGTGGTACCGCCGCTCATGTTTGTTTTGGAACAACTTTGCCGAAAATATATTCGAAGACAACCGTTGATTGTTGGTCCTGGTATAAAGACAGGATTAAATATTCGAATTGAAAATCCGCGTGAAGTGGGAGCTGATCGGATTGTAAATGCGGTTGCTGGTATCGAATTGTACGGATCACCGCTTATTATCGTCGACTTCGGTACAGCTACGACTTACGATTATGTAGATGAGCATGATCAATTGCTAGGTTGTGCGATTGCACCGGGAATAGGTATTTCTACAGAGGCACTCTATCAGCATGCTGCTAAGCTTCCTCGTATCGAACTAGTTAAGCCAAAGAGCACGGTTGGGCGCAATACAGTAGCCGCAATGCAGTCGGGCATTATATTCGGTTTTGCTGGGCAAGTGGACGGAATCGTCGCGCGAATTCGAAGTGAGTTTGGGACAAATCCGAAGGTTGTTGCAACAGGGGGATTGGCCCATTTGATTGCGACCGAATCAACTGCGATTGATGTGGTCGATTCTTTGTTGACGTTAAAAGGATTACATCTTATTTATGAAAGAAACGCATTCGCATAGAAGGAGCATGTCTTGATGACAGATCAATTATTACGAGCAACCGCGATGGATGGAAAGGTGCGCGCGTTTGCTGTTCGCACGACGCAGACAGTAGAAGAGCTTAGGAAGCGACACGTTCTCTCGCCAACAGCGACAGCTGCACTTGGTAGGACGATTTCAGTTGGCGCCATGATGGGGGCTATGCTTAAGGGCAATGAGCGACTAACGCTACAAATTAAAGGCGGAGGCCCGATCGGGCAAATTGTTGTCGATGCAAACGCTTTTGGAGAGGTGCGAGGTTATGTCGACTATCCGGATGTCGATCCTCCGCTGAATGACTTGGGTAAAATGGATGTGGCAGCAGCGGTCGGTACAGAAGGCTTTATTTACGTGGTCAAAGACTTAGGATTGCGTGAGCCTTACCGTGGTAGCACACCCATCGTCTCTGGTGAGATTGGAGACGATTTTACATTTTATTTTGCCAATTCCGAACAAACGCCGTCAGCTGTTGCCGTAGGGGTGCTTGTTGAAAAAGATCAAAGCGTTCTCGCTTCGGGGGGATTGATCATCCAGGTGATGCCAGGTATGTCGGATGATGAGGCAGCCGAACTTGAATTTCGACTTGCTACGATGAAGCCAGTTTCGCGGCAGCTTGAGCAAGGAGTAACGTTAGAAGGATTGCTTACGCAAGTGTTGGACGATGTACGTATACTCGATCAAATGCCGGTTCGCTTCCAATGCAAATGCTCTAGAGATCGGGTCAAGCAAACGCTTATTAGTTTGGGCCAAGAAGAGCTACAAAGCTTAATTGATGAAGGACAACCAGCGGAAATTGTGTGTCATTTTTGTAATGAGCCTTACGAATTTAATACCGATCAAATAAGGGAATTAATCGACACCTTGGATCAATGAAGATTGCGCGGGCTAGAGGAGAACAAGAATGCAACCAAATAAGGTTTTGTGGGGCGTTGTGGTCGCTCTTGCTGCTATGGTTATCGCGTTGATAAGTATCTTGCTAAGTAAGGGTCAGTCCCCGAAAGAGCAGATAGTTGATCTCACTAACCCGATTGTGGCTGTGATTGCTCATGAAACCATTGATATGCAGACGCTGCGTCAAGCGCTGTATACCAAATATGGGGAACAACTACTTAACCAAATGGTCGATCGAGTTGTCATTCGTTTAGAGGGAGAAAGTCGGCAGTTAAAACCGGATGTAACGGATATAAAAGTGGAATTGAAGCGAATGCAACAAGGCTATGACAACGAGGAGCATTTTTTCCAATCGATGAAAGAACAACTTGGGTTATCGCGAGAAGAAATAATGGAAGATGTATACTATAAATTGATGCTGGATAACATTGCCACAGCAGATATTACAGTGACCGAACAAGAAGTTAATGCCTATATTACTGATCACCCTGATGAAGTGAAGAATCGGGTGCAAATTCGTCTTCAGCTTATTGTTCATTCGACATTAGAACAAGCTAAGCAGAGCGCGCAATTGGCTCGGCAGGGAAGTGATTTTGCGAAGTTGGCGCGTGACCGATCCATTGACACTGTGACAGCTAATGAAGGCGGTGATCTGGGATGGATGGACGAAGACGACCCATTCTTATCTTCAGCCGTGCGTCAGGTTGCTAAGTTGCTCAACGTAGGTGGGATTAGCGATCCCATTCAGGTCGAAGATAGTTTTGTGGTAGTGAAATTAGTCGAGAGAAAAGAAGAGTTGCGCGGTACGCCACAGCAATTGAGAAAGGCAATTCACCAAGAATTAGCTTTGCAAAAGGCACCGCCTCTGCATGTGGTGATTCGGGGGTTACGAGAAAAGTATAATGCTAAACTGATAGCGCCTATCTCTAGCTCAACTTTTTCCAAATAAATGTGACAAATGCAGGTTGACATTTTTTGTAGCGGTTGATAGTATGAAAGAAAGAAAAACCAACCTTTTTACTCGGAAATACAAAGGAGGAGAACAAAATGGCTAAATTGGTTCAAAACATCACACAATTAATCGGAGATACACCACTCGTTCGTTTGAATCGTGTTGTACCCGAAGATAGTGCGGAAGTTTATGTGAAGCTAGAGTATCAGAATCCAGGTTCCAGCGTGAAGGACCGCATAGCGATCAGCATGATTGAAGCTGCGGAGAAAGAGGGCCTGCTGAAACCCGGCACGACTATTATTGAGCCAACTAGTGGTAATACGGGCATCGGTCTTGCCATGGTAGCAGCGGCAAAAGGGTACAAAGCGATCTTGGTTATGCCAGAAACGATGAGTATCGAGCGCCGCAACTTGCTTCGCGCGTATGGTGCACAACTCGTTTTAACACCAGGGTCTGAAGGAATGAAAGGTGCAATTCGCCGTGCGGAAGAGCTACAAGCGGAGAATCCCGACTATTTCATGCCGCAACAGTTTAAGAACCAAGCGAACGTGAAAGTGCATATCGAAACAACAGGACCTGAAATCGTAGAAGCGATTAACAGTCATGATGGGAAATTGGATGCGTTTATCTCCGGGATTGGAACTGGCGGCACGATTACAGGTGCGGGATCCATTCTGAAACAGCATTTCCCGAACATTAAGATTTTCGCAGTTGAACCAGCAGCGTCCCCTGTTCTATCTGGCGGAAAGCCTGGGCCTCATAAAATTCAAGGAATCGGAGCGGGGTTCGTTCCTGATATTTTAAATACCGGCGTTTATGATAGTATCATTCCAGTAGAAAATGAAGAAGCATTCGAAACGGCTCGCCGCGTGGCCAAAGAAGAGGGCATACTCGGA
>JBILCE010000046.1:0-6770 GCA_044353305.1 Paenibacillus sp. | reverse complement strand
AAATCCTTCTGAATACGATTTAAAATATCGAGACCCCGCCGACCACGATTTCTTTTCAACAAGTCCGATGAATCAGCAATATGTTGAAGTTCTTCAAGCACGAATTCCGCTATCACTAGCGTTCCTTCGATAAATCCCGTTTTGCAAATGTCTGCAATTCGTCCGTCGATTATGACGCTTGTATCAAGAATTTTGTGTTCCTCTTTACGTGACTTCCCCTCATGATTGTCTTTGCCTAGTTTAAATCGATCGGCCAACCGGGCGAACTCCTGCTTACGGGCATAACCGAAACGCCAGCCAAAATAGGAAAACACCACGGTTAGAAGTAACGGTAACGTAGCCCGATTAGGGCTAAGCGGAGTCACAACCGGAGTAAGAAGGAGCGCAAACAGAATGCCCGCGAACAAGCCAACTCCACCCGCCATTAAACTAGATGATGGATAAGCGGCCAACCTTTCCTCACTTCGGCGTAACCACTCCGCCACATAGGCATACAACCCATTTGTTAGGAAAAATGCTACTAAAGCACCAATCCCCATCATCCAATACAAGCGGCCTTCGATCATACCAAGACCCCATTGTTGCTCCAAACTTTGAAACCATAAGGATCCGATAGAATCATTGCATTCATACCCAATTATGGCACCGAAAACAGTTGCTAAACCTACTATTCGCCGCTTTGTCATCGGCAACACCTCCTAAATCCTTTTGCTTCATTTCGTTACCATTATGTGCTAATAGCAAGGAAGCTAAACAAAAAAAGCAGTCATTTTCCGGTTTCGACAGAAAATAAATGCTTTTTATTTAGGCTGTTATGGCAAGTATGATGTTACCAAATGAAATATTATTAGTGCTTTGTGGAGTCATCTGCTGGTTTATCTTGTCTGCGCCAATTTGCAGCCCGTTTCACATTTCTTTTAAACCCAGCGAACGTACCATATAAAGCATAAAGAACAAGTGGCACAAAGATTAGCTTTGACAACTGACCCGGGAAAAATAATGCTACCATGACCGCGAATAGAACGATGAACGGCGTTATCCATAAAGCAACCTTGGGGATGCCGAACTTTTTAAAATTGGGGTATTTGGTTCGACTTACCATCAAATAAGACAAGAGCAACGTGCTAATTAGCAACGCATAAGCGTTAATGTCCTTGTGGAACAGCGCGAGAGTGCACAGTACGCCGCCCGCAGCCGGAATCGGAAGACCGATGAAATAACCAGGAGTACCCGCTACAACATTAAACCGAGCGAGTCGAAGAGCACCGCAAATCGGGAATATAGCTGTCACAATCCATGCGGTCGCCGGGGGAATTTCTGTGAACGCCACTTGGTACATAATAAAAGCTGGGGCAACACCAAACGAGATCACGTCAGATAACGAATCTAATTCTTTCCCAAACTCGCTCTGTGCGTTCAATGCACGGGCAACTCTGCCATCCAAGCCATCCATTAACATTGCAACGATAACCATAATGGAGGCTAAATCAGCATTGTTATTAAACACCAAAATAATCGAGATAATGCCTAAAAATAAATTCCCAATTGTAAATAAATTGGGTAGCGAGTTTCTAATCATGAAGGTCCACCTCTAGGTATACTTTACCCCAATATGCTAAATGTCTATGCAGATCCCATAGTACGGCATTCTATATGATTGTAGGTTAATTGGATAGTCTATGTCAATTTATGAAGCCAATCATACATCCATTATCGTAAAGCTGCTGTGAGTGCTTCTGTCACCGTATCCACACCAACAACCTCAATCCCTTTAATCGGCACAAATCCTTTCAAGTTCCTTGACGGCATAATCACCCGTTTGAAACCCAGTTTCTGCGCTTCCTTGATGCGCTGGTCAATTTTAGAAACAGCACGCACCTCACCCGTAAGGCCAATTTCACCGAATACCACATCATCCGCTTCTGTAGGTCGATTACGAAAACTTGACGCAATGCTGACTGCAACTGCTAGATCAACAGCTGGTTCATCTAACTTAACGCCTCCTGCGATATTTAAATACACGTCTTGATTTTGCAACGTCATGCCCATGCGTTTCTCAAGAACCGCAATAATTAAATTCAAACGGTTATAATCAAACCCCGTTGCCATCCGACGCGGTGATGGAAAATGTGTGGAGGTAACAAGAGACTGCATCTCGACCAGGACAGGCCGTGTTCCTTCCATACTAGCGACCACAATTGAACCAGACGCTCCCTTAGGCCTCTCTGACAAAAACAATTCTGATGGATTCGACACTTCCCTTAAGCCGGTGTCTTGCATCTCAAAAATTCCAATTTCATTGGTTGGCCCAAATCGATTCTTAACAGCTCGTAACAAACGGTACGATTGATGCCTTTCACCTTCAAAATAAAGCACACAATCGACCATGTGTTCAAGCAACCGTGGACCGGCTATTGCCCCTTCTTTAGTCACATGACCGACGAGAATAGTAGCAATCCCCTTCCATTTAGCAATTCGCATGAAATGTGAGGTGCACTCCCTGACTTGAGCGACACTTCCCGGCGCCGATGTGATGGAAGGATGATAAACCGTCTGGATCGAATCAATGATGATTAAATCAGGCTTTACTTGCTCAATGGCTTCGATAATAAATTCCATATTCGTTTCGCATAGTACATATAGCTCAGAAGATAATGCTCCCAATCGCTCAGCACGCATCTTCGTCTGTTTTGTCGATTCTTCACCGGATATATAAAGAACACGCATCTGTTTTGCGGTCAACGCATACGAAGTTTGAAGTAGCAACGTCGATTTACCGATGCCCGGGTCTCCACCAACTAGAATCAAGGAACCCGGCACCAACCCTCCGCCTAGCACGCGGTTAAGTTCGGCGCTTTCGGTCGTGATCCGCGGTTCTTGAGCACTCTCGATATCTATGATCGACGTTGCCTTTTCCTGTGCTTGAAGAGTAGGCAAAATCCCTGCCGTCTTGACGATCGATTCGACTTCCTCCACCATGCTGTTCCACTTGTTGCAACCTGGACATTTACCCATCCACTTGGGTGATTCAGTGCCACATTCCTGGCAAACAAATTTCGTTTTTGCTTTGGCCATAAATCCTCCACTATGCTCGATTTCCAACTACCTTACCTCAAAGTTTACCACTTTTCCTCTGACGAGGAAATTGTAAAAAGGAGCCGAGCAGTGTCGGCCCCTTCCCATTACGAATTACCTTTTTTGGAGGCGATTTTCTTCAAACGTTTCACGGTAAGTTCGCCATCCTTTAAATCAATTTTCAAGTTATCCCCTTTAGCAAGCTGACCTTTAAGTAGCTCTTCCGATAGACGATCTTCGATATGTTTCTGAATCGCACGGCGTAACGGTCGAGCCCCAAATGTCGGATCGAACCCTTCCTTGGCAAGATAAGCCTTCGCAGCATCAGTCAGCTCAAAGTCGATTTCCTGTTCCCGAAGTCGCGCACGTAGATCGTTAACCATAAGCGTAACAATATGCGCAATATGATGTTCCTCAAGAGAGTGGAACACGATGATTTCATCAATTCGATTAAGGAACTCTGGACGGAATGATTTTTTTAATTCACCCATTACTTTGTCTTTCATGTTGTTGTAATCTTTGCCTGCATCGTTAACAGCAGTGAAGCCTAACATTGAATTCTTCCTAATCATCTCCGCGCCAACATTTGATGTCATAATGATTAGCGTGTTGCGGAAATCTACGGTGCGTCCTTTAGAGTCGGTTAGCCGTCCGTCCTCTAGAACCTGTAAGAGAATGTTAAAAACTTCTGGATGAGCCTTCTCAATTTCATCTAAAAGAACAACCGAATACGGCTTCCGACGTACCTTTTCAGTCAGTTGGCCACCTTCTTCATAGC
The DNA here is from genome assembly GCA_044353305.1 of Paenibacillus sp. GTDB lineage: Bacteria > Bacillota > Bacilli > Paenibacillales > NBRC-103111 > JBILCE01. Next base: position 2,917 of record JBILCE010000046.1, on the reverse strand, counting down.
CTACATATCCTGGAGGTGCTCCGACTAAACGGGAAGTCGAATGTTTCTCCATGTATTCGGACATATCGATTCGAATGACTGCATTCTGATCACCAAACATAGCTTCTGCTAAAGCTCGGGCAAGCTCGGTTTTCCCTACCCCAGTAGGTCCGAGGAAGACAAACGAACCGATTGGTCGCTTCGGATCTTTCAATCCAGCACGTGCCCGTCGAATCGCCCGACTGACAGCTTTAACTGCTTCTTCTTGGCCAATTACCCGCTCATGAAGAATCGATTCCATTTTGAGCAAACGTTCTGTTTCTTCTTCCGCCAATTTGCTAACGGGAATGCCGGTCCATATGGCTACGACCTGGGCAATATCTTCTGGTGTAACCTCGGAGTCCATCTGCCCTTGTTTCTCTTTCCATTCGTTTTTGGTGCGGTCCAACTCTTCTCTAAGCTTCTGTTCCGTATCCCGAAGGGAAGCTGCTTTCTCAAATTCCTGACTTTGAACAGCGGCGTCCTTTTCTTTACGAATATCCTCGAGTTTGCCCTCAAGAAGCTTTAAATTTGGCGGCGTAGTATATGAACGTAAGCGAACTTTTGATCCAGCCTCGTCAATGAGATCGATGGCTTTATCAGGTAAGAATCGATCGGTTATATAACGGTCGGATAACTTTACTGCTTGCACAATGGCTTCATCTGTAATTTTTACGCGATGATGGGCTTCATATCGATCACGAAGTCCATGCAATATTTGAATAGCCTCTTCTGGCGATGGTTGATCTACCGTAATTGGTTGGAATCGACGTTCGAGTGCAGCGTCTTTCTCAATATATTTGCGATATTCATCAAAGGTAGTAGCCCCGATACATTGTAACTCGCCGCGTGCAAGTGCAGGCTTCAAAATGTTAGATGCGTCTATCGCACCTTCGGCCCCACCCGCACCAATAAGTGTGTGCAGCTCATCAATGAAGAGAACGATATTTCCGGCTTGACGAATTTCATCCATAATCTTTTTGAGCCGATCTTCAAATTCTCCACGATATTTTGTGCCTGCCACAACGGATCCCATGTCTAGGGTCATAACACGCTTATCTCGGAGCGTTTCAGGAATCTCGTTGTTAATAATGCGTTGTGCCAATCCCTCAGCGATAGCCGTTTTGCCTACACCAGGTTCACCGATCAGCACAGGATTATTCTTCGTTCGACGGCTCAAAACTTGAATAACTCGCTCTATTTCTTTGCTTCGGCCAATCACTGGATCGAGATGACCTTCGCGTGCAAACGCAGTTAAATCGCGAGCTAATCCATCCAATGTCGGCGTGTTCACGTTCGTCGGAGCATTACCCGAAGAACTTACCGCTTCATTGCTACCGAGCAATTGTAGGACTTGTTGGCGTGCCTTATTAAGGGAGACTCCGAGATTATTGAGCACTCTGGCAGCCACACCTTCCCCTTCTCGGATCAGACCAAGAAGAATATGTTCCGTTCCCACATAGGTGTGTCCAAGTTTGCGGGCTTCGTCCATCGAGAGCTCGATAACCTTTTTTGCCCTAGGTGTATATGCAATATTGTTTGCTTGATCATTACTTCGACCAATCAACGATTCTACCTCATCTTGAATTTTATCAAGTCCGAGACCTAACGCAACAAGTGCTTTGGCAGCGATGCCATCACCTTCACGGATTAAACCAAGTAAAATATGCTCCGTCCCAATATTATGATGACCTAGTCTGACTGCTTCTTCTTGGGCGAGCGCCAATACTTTCTGTGCTCGTTCCGTAAATCTCCCAAACATCATGAAAAGCACCTCCATTTATTATCAGTCGGTAATATTCTAATTAGAAATGAGTTGCAAGTCGATTTCGAATCAATTCAGCGCGTTTAATGTCCCGTTCTTCAGCGGATAGTCTTACATTTGCATACTGTTGAAGAAACCCTGGTTGTGTCATAACAAGTAGCTCGTTCATGACTTGGGGCGGGAGATGGGAAATCATCTCCATGTCTATACCCAATCTAACATCGGACAATCGTTGCGCAGCTTCCTTCGAATCCATTATGATTGCATGGGATAAAATCCCATACGAACGCTTGATTCGATCGACGATCCGATGATGGGACTCGCTCATCAATTTCTCACGAGCCGCCCGCTCATGATCAATAATTTGCCTAACAACCCCATACAGATTATCAATTATCTCCTCTTCCGATTGTCCTAGTGTAATTTGATTCGAAATTTGAAACAAATTACCTATCGTCTCGCTACCCTCTCCGTACAGACCACGCACAACCAAACCTACTTGTGTAATCGCAGATAAAATACGATTAATCTGCTGCGACATGACCAATGCGGGTAAATGAACCATCACCGAGCCCCGAATACCCGTGCCTACGTTTGTAGGGCAACTCGTTAAATATCCTCTTTTTTCATCAAATGCGTACTCTAACTGATTCTCAAATATATCGTCAATCTGGTTAGCCAAATCCCATGCTTCTTTCACTTGAAAGCCTGGACATAGGCATTGAATTCGCAGATGGTCTTCTTCATTAATCATGATACTAATTGACTCATTCTCACTAAGGATAACGGCACCATTGCGAGATTCATTCGCTAAATTCGGACTAATAAGATGCTTTTCGACAAGAACTTTTTTCTCCAACTCTTCTAAATCTCTAAGCATAATAAGTGAGAAATCACTTATCGTATTTAAGTCTTCATTCGAAAGCACTTCGGAAATTTTTTTTAGGACTTCTTCTGATTGTGTATTAGTGGCAAGCATTGGGAAAGGATTAGAGCTAACGTTCCGTGCTATTCGTACTCGACTACTGATGACGATATCTGAATCAGGTCCCCCGCCCTTCATCCATTCACTAAGTGCTGTCTGAATATACCGCTTATCTATTCCCATTGCCTATCCCCCCATTTCCACAAGAA
>JBILCE010000045.1:0-6790 GCA_044353305.1 Paenibacillus sp. | reverse complement strand
TCTTTCATGCGCTCAATCGAAATATCTTCGTCGTGTCCAACGTCGTTCTTCGCAGAAGGCGTAAATATGGGTTGGTCAAATCGCTGATTCTTACGCAAACCTGGAGGAAGCGGGGTTCCGTTAATTTCACCCGTATTTTGGTATTGTCTCCAACCTCCACCGGTGATATAGCCGCGGACGATACATTCGATGTCGATGCGCTGCGCTTTTTTTGTCACCATAAAACGATCTTTCATGATCTCGGGGTCGGTAATGATCTCTCCCAGCTTGTCCACATCCGCATGCACGACGTGGTTCGGTTGAAGCTCCGCCGTCTGAGCGAACCAGTGGCGGCTAATCATATTTAGCACGTTGCCTTTGTCCGGCACTGCCGGGCTAAGCACATAGTCGAATGCGGAAATACGATCGGTTACGGCAATCAGATAATGCTCTCCAAGATCGTACAGTTCGCGCACCTTGCCCTTGTAGAGCAACGGAGCCTTCACATACGCTTCAGCGGATGATATCGCTTTGGTCAACGCAATGACCTCCTTTTAGATAAGCCCTAATCGATTGAAAATGGTGTCGACATTCTTCAGATGCCAGCTCGGATCGAAGCAGTCGGCAATCTCTTCGAGTGAGAGGTGTTCCAGGATCGTTGCATCATTCTCTACAATGTCACGGAATTGGCGTTGCTCTTCCCATGCTTGCATCGCTTTCGGTTGAACCGTATCGTAAGCCAGCTCACGGCTTAATCCTTTATCGATCAGCTTCGTCAGAACGCGACCGCTGAAGGGTACACCGTACGTGCGTTGCATGTTTCGCTTCATGTTCTCTGGGAATACGGTCAGATTCTTGATAATGTTACCGAGTCGATTGAGCATATAGTTCAGCAACTGGGTAGCATCCGGCAAAATAATCCGCTCCACGGAAGAGTGCGAGATATCACGTTCATGCCAGAGCGGCACATTCTCGTAAGCCGAAATCATATGTCCGCGAATGACACGGGACAATCCCGACATCGCTTCGCAGCCAATCGGATTGCGCTTGTGTGGCATTGCAGAGGAACCTTTTTGACCTTTACCGAATGGTTCCTCGACCTCACGGAACTCGCTTTTTTGCAGGGCGCGAATTTCGGTCGCGAATTTATCCATCGACGTCGCAATTAGTGCCAGTGTCGCCATATATTCAGCATGGCGGTCGCGCTGCAAAGTCTGCGTGGAAATCGGCGCTGGCTTCGTGCCAAGCTTGTCGCAGACGTACGATTCGACGAATGGGTCAATATTCGCGTAAGTGCCGACAGCGCCGGAAATTTTACCGAATTGGACACCATCCGCCGCATGACGAAATCGCTCTAGATTGCGCTTCATCTCTTCGTACCAAAGCGCCATCTTCAGACCAAACGTGGTCGGCTCAGCATGTACACCATGCGTCCGTCCCATCATCGGTGTATCTTTGTAGGCTATCGCCTTTTCCTTCAAAATATCGATAAAGCGAAGGATATCCTTCTCGAGAATGGCATTGGCCTGAAGCAACAAGTAACCGAGAGCAGTATCTACCACGTCGGTCGAAGTTAAACCATAATGAACCCATTTACGCTCCGGACCTAACGTTTCCGAAACGGATCGTGTGAAAGCAATCACATCGTGCGCTGTCGTTTGCTCGATTTCATAAATTCGATCGATATTGAACGAAGCGTTCGCGCGGATCGCAGCTGCATCTTCTTTTGGAATTACACCAAGCTCAGCCCATGCCTCACAAGATAAAATCTCAACCTCGAGCCATGCCCGGAACTTGTTTTCCTCCGTCCAAATCGCGGCCATCTCCGGCCTTGTATAGCGCTGTAACATGTTCGTCCTCCCACTTGTTGGTTGCTCTTTTTTGGAAAAATGGTTGCTCTCTATAGCAATAGTTGTTTTCTATTTAATAATGACGTCAATGTATATCTATCATGGTGTTAGCTTGTCACCATTAGGGTGCTGTCCGAGCTTTATCGTTCAGTTCACCACCATATGCCGGTTGACTTACTAACCCGACCGCATAGCCGGCAACAGCTTATGTTATGTTCGCTGCCAAATGCCGGTGGAGTCTATCCATGTGAGCGCCTGCTGCACATCCGCGCAAAGCACGTTGACGTGCCCCATCTTGCGCTTCACCTTCGCCTCGCTCTTACCGTATAAATGTACCTTTACCGCGAGTCCGTCCGGCTCTTCCGTCTGGGCAGCCAGCCATTGATTCAAAGGCTCAACATGCTCACCAAGCACGTTCACCATCACTACGGGTGTCAACAGTTCGGTTCGACCAAGCGGCAAGTTGCAAACCGCACGCACGTGTTGCTCAAATTGCGAGGTAGTGCAAGCTTCCATGGTGTAATGTCCGGAGTTATGTGGTCGTGGCGCGAGTTCATTGACATAAAGCGATCCATCCGAAGTCAAGAACATCTCGACCGCGATTAATCCGATCACATCGAGCTTCTCCGCAATTCGAACAGCCAATTCACGAGCACGATCTTGGACATCCTGCGTACAGCGAGCGGGCACGATCGATAGATGCAAAATATTGTCGACATGCACATTCTCCGCAACTGGAAAAGTACGCACCTCACCTCGCGGGCTCCGCGCCGCGATAACTGAAATCTCCCGCTCGAACCGGATAAACTGCTCGAGCACCAATTCCGTCTTGGCACGGCTTAACGATTCGAACGCAGCTGAAATTTCGGCTTCCGAGCGAATCACCCATTGGCCTTTGCCATCATAACCACCCGTTGCCGTCTTCAACACACACGGCAACCCAAACCGCGCCACCGCCTCGCGCAAGGCTGCTTCGCTAGCGATTTCCGCATATGGCGCCACAGGCACGCCCGCTGCTTCAATCGCCCGCTTCTCACGCAGCCGGTGCTGCGTCGTGTGCAACAGCTCGCTTCCTTGCGGAACGTACGACTCCTTCATGAGCATGTCTGCCACACCGGCGTCGACATTCTCGAACTCGTACGTAATCACGTCCGCTTGACGCGCCAATGCAATGGCAGCCGTCGCATCGTCATAGGCTCCGACCACCTGGCCCGCCACTTGTCCAGTCGGACTGTCCGGCGTAGGATCAAGCGTAACGAACCGGTAGCCCATATGCCTCCCAGCAAGCGACAGCATGCGACCAAGTTGTCCACCACCCAATATGCCGACCGTTGCCCCAGGTGCAATTACTCGACTTGGGTCATACGCTTTTTTCTTCATAGTAATGACTCACTTGTTTTCATAACCTTCTGTGCCGTCTGCTCACGACGTTCTATAAGCCGTTGCTGCAACGATGCATCGGTTATCGCCAACACCTGTGCTGCCAGAAGACCTGCATTCGTAGCACCCGCATTGCCTATCGCCACTGTCGCAACCGGAACACCTCCGGGCATCTGTACGATCGACAGTAAAGAATCAAGTCCATTCAGATTCGAAGACTTCACGGGTACGCCGATTACGGGCAAAACCGTCTTCGCCGCAACCATACCAGGCAAATGTGCCGCACCGCCTGCACCCGCGATAATAACTCGGATCCCTCTTGCAATCGCTGACTCTGCATATTCAAACATTAAATCTGGCGTCCGATGCGCCGAGACAACTTTCTTCTCATAAGCGATTCCGAGTTCATCCAAAACATCACAAGCCAACTTCATCGTTTCCCAATCCGATTGGCTCCCCATAATTACGCCAACAACAGCTGCCATCGCAAACCCTTCCTTCTTTCGAGAAAATACAAGAGACACAACTGCAATTAAGCTCTGAACAACTAAGAGTCACTATAACCGACAACAACGGATAAAGAACAAAAGACAGCCTGCCTTCTTTGTCCCTATCCGCAGCTCCACATCCGACAACATTCGACACATCTTCTACATAAATCCAGCTTTCAGGAAATATATCCCCTGAGCTTCAACAAATTCCCGTTAACATATATCATGCTTCACTAGTTTACCAGTCTTTTACCCGTAATGTCAACATTTCACCTAATCAAATTCCGAACATTAAAGGTTTATTATCTTTGTAAAGTTCGTGTTTTTGACAAAAATGAGAACGCCATCATTCATCCTCCCATTCCCCATACAAAAAAAGACACCGATCTGCGAATTCGCAAAATCGATGTCTTTGAGCTCATATTTTCACAAATCAATCAACAATTGCACTAGCCTTGGCTACCAATTAACGCATAGCGCAAGACGATTAGCGCAGCTAGAATCCACATTAACCAGTGAACTTTGTATTTCGATCCTCCGCGAATGTTTGCCACAGACGCAAGCACAACGTAGGAAACGATACCAAATGAAATACCATTGGCAATGTTATAAGTGAATGGCATCAAGACAACAGTCAAGAATGCTGGGATAGCAACCACAAAGTCATGGAAATCGATCTCTCTTACCGATTGCATCATCAATACACCAACAATAATTAAAGCCGCTGCCGTTGCTGCACCTGGAATGATCAGGGCGATTGGAGCAAGGAATAACGCAAGTAGGAACATAGAACCCGTCGTCACCGAAGTTAAACCAGTGCGGCCACCCTCTGCAATACCAGACGCGCTCTCCACATAAGCAGTTACTGTGCTCGTACCTACTAAAGCACCACCACTTACACCAAGTGCATCAACTAACATTGCTTTACCAACAACTTTACGGCCTTCCTCTGGATTTTTCATAACGCCCGTGCGGTCTGCAGCACCTACTAAAGTGCCAAATGTATCAAACAATTCAACAAAGGTAAATGTCAAAATAATAGAGATAAGACCTACACTAAAAGCCCCCACAAAGTCAAAATCACCAAAATTTATATTGCCCAGATTAGGAGTCCAGCTCGCATCCTTTAACGTAGCAAAATCTACTACTCCAAGAGGCCAAGCAATCAAAGTAGTAGCTAGAATCCCCCACAGAATCGCACCTTTAATTCGAAGTACCATCAGTATCGAAATAAGAAGAAGTCCGATTAAGGCTAACTGAACATTAGCATTTTCTAAGCTACCCATGTGGAAAACAGTCTCAAATGACTGCAAGTCCGTAAATGAACCTTTTTTCACATCATTTGCTAATTCAACAGCAACCGTTAAAAGTCCACTGTTTTTCAAACCAATAATCGTGATAAATAAACCGATACCTACTGTAATTGCATGCTTTAAGTTGTTAGGCACCGCATCAATGAGAATTTGACGAACCTTGGTGATGGTTAAAATGAAGAAGACAATACCTGAGATAAATACAGCAGTTAATGCGATAGATGGTGTGATTGTACCGTTTGAAGCGAGAATCGTTGTGGCAAAATAAGCGTTTAGCCCCATGCCCGGTGCAAGTGCTACAGGGAAGTTAACAAACAAACCCATACAGATCGTCACTACGCCTGCCGCAATTGCTGTTGCTAAGAATACCGCTTCCTTATCAAGCCCTGCTCCACCAAGAATTCCTGGGTTTACTGCAAGAATATACGCCATCGTCATGAAGGTCGTAATACCCGCAATAATCTCCGTTCGTAAGTTGGTGCCTTTCTCCTTCAGCTTGAAAAATCGATCCATTCCTACTCATCCCTCCAAAATGATTGTTTTGGAACAACTGCGCAAAAAAACCTAGGTCCAATGCATGACCCTAGGCTCTCTTCGCAAGTAAAACATGTCCGCGTCACGAAACATGAGGCGAGGCATGTCCACTTTTTCGTAGCCAGATCATTTACGGTGATCTCGTAGAGACTTTCGAGCCGATTCCCGAAATTATACGAAATATGTTCTTCTTGCACCCATTGTAAGCGCTGACATTAAAAACTGTCAACAAAAAGACACAATTATCGACAAAAAAATAGGTGGCCGGCTAAAAGCCGACCGACCTAGTAGGTTCAGTTGATTATCGTTAACTTTTGTTTATTTCTCTACTCCCACTCAATTGTAGCCGGCGGCTTCGAGGTTACGTCGTACACGATTCGGTTGACATTGTCGACTTCGTTAACGATGCGAACTGAGATTTTCTCAAGCACATCCCAAGGGATACGTGCCCAATCGGCGGTCATTCCATCAATGGAGGTAACGGCACGGATGCCAACGGTATAAGAGTACGTTCGCGCATCACCCATGACGCCCACGCTCTTCATGTTCGGTAGCGCAGTAAAATACTGCCATATCTCGCGGTCGAGTCCTGCTTTGGCAATTTCATCACGCAGAATCGCATCTGACTCTCGCACAATTTGCAGCTTCTCTTCGGTTACTTCACCAAGTACGCGGATAGCAAGACCAGGTCCAGGGAACGGTTGACGCCAAACGATGGTTGCTGGCAAACCACAAGCTTCACCGACTTTGCGAACTTCGTCCTTAAAGAGCTCCTTCAGTGGCTCGACTAATTTAAATTTCATATCTTTTGGCAGTCCGCCGACATTGTGATGCGATTTAATCGTATGAGCAGTAGCAGTACCACTCTCAACAATGTCCGTGTACAATGTACCTTGTGCGAGGAAAGCAAAGTCATCAAATTTAGTTGACTCTTCCTCGAACACGCGGATGAATTCCGTGCCTATTATTTTGCGTTTTTGCTCTGGGTCTTCTACGCCAGCAAGCTTGCCGAGAAAACGATCGCGCGCATCGATTTTGACTACTTTCATATCGAACTTGCCAACAAACGTCTCCATCACACTTTCGGCTTCGCCCTTGCGCAACAGACCATGATCAATAAACATACACGTCAGTTGATCACCAATGGCTTTATGCAACAAGATTGCAACGACCGATGAATCGACACCGCCGGATAGTGCACATAGTACCTTTTGATCACCCACTTGGGTTTGAATGTTCCGAA
>JBILCE010000239.1:0-6867 GCA_044353305.1 Paenibacillus sp. | reverse complement strand
GATCGTATTTGGGCTGTTGCTGATCTTATTCCAAATGGCCACGATTCTGCTGCTGGAACACCGGCGTCCGGGGAAGGCTCTAGCATGGCTATGTGTCTTATTGGTGTTTCCAATAGTCGGATTTATCATGTACTACTTGATGGCAAAGCAGTATCGGCAGCGCACACGGTTTACTGAGCAAGAACAAGAAAGGCAGATGGGTTATCGTCAAGCACATTCGCCAATAGGGACTGCCTGGGATATAGAGAAATATCGGGAGATTGGGGATCAACCCCGATTATTGGCATTTTTGGGACACTTCCCGGAATCTCCAATTGTGTCGGGCAATCGAACACGAGTGTTGACGAACGCGAACGTTGCCTACAAGGCGATGCTCGACAGCATTGAGCAGGCTACCGACCACATCCATATGGAATTCTATACAATTCAATCTGACGAGACGGGCTATCTATTTCAGCAGGCGCTTATTCGTAAAGCAAAGCAGGGATTGAATGTTAGGCTGTTGGTTGATGGGATTGGGAGCATAGGGTTAAAAAGAGAATTTATTCAGGATCTCCAGCGAGCGGGCGTGGAGACAGCATGCTTCCTACGGCCGCTATTTGCGCTGATTGATAAACGGATCAATTATCGAAATCATCGTAAAATTGTAGTGATAGACGGTAAGATTGGATTTTTTGGCGGGATCAACATCGGAAATGAATACCTCGGCATGAATGAGAAGTTGGGGTTTTGGCGGGACACACATTTTCAGATAGAGGGAGGTGCAGTTGGACAACTGCAGCATTGTTTTATGAATGATTGGAGTTTGGTGACGGAGAAAATCAGATCAGAACAGAGGTATTTTCCTGTACGGAGTTCTTCAGGGGACGAGAAGATTCAGCTAATAGTGGGTGGACCCGGAGAGCGACGGAAGTCCATACTTGAGTTGTATTTTTCGGCAATTATGGCGGCACGGAAGCGGATATATATTACCACACCCTATTTTGTTCCCGAAGATAGTATCCAGATGGCTTTAAAGGTGGCGGCACACAGTGGTGTGGACATAAGAATCATCTACCCTGCTGTGCCAGATTCCAAACTCGTTCATTGGGCGTCGAAATCGTACTTGGAAGATCTTATGCAGGCGGGTGTCCGCTTTTTCGAATATAACCAGGGATTTATCCATACCAAGTGTATGCTAATGGATAACACCATTGCGATCAGTGGATCGGCTAATTTAGACATGCGCAGTTTCTATAGTAATTTCGAAATTAATGCAGTTTGGTACGACCGAAGTGTAATCGATCGCCTTGAACAAGATTTTATGGGGGATCTTGCAAATAGCATGGAGATCGATCCAATCGAATTTGCCCAACGGTCAACCCTCGAGCGAGGCAAACAGATGCTTGGCCGTTTGTTGTCGCCACTTGTGTAAGAATGTTGGATAGAACCACCTCTTTCCGGACAAAGTAAAGGAAACTAGCGAAGGAGGGATACACATGACATCTAAGCAAAAAACAAACCAGCCAAGCCGTGACACCAAATCAACAGATAAGGGATCCAACCAACAAACGCGAGATACCAAGTTTATGGATAAAGACTCGACCCAGCAAGGCCGCGACTCCAAGTTTATGGACGTTGACCGCATGGTGAATGAAGGGCTAGGCAGCGCCAATATTAATGAGCAAAATGAACTAATCGGCGATACGACCACCGACACAATGTATCAGCCTGAATCGATCGACGACGAAGCGTAATAGGTAACTTCCACGAAAGCAATAAAAATAAGCCCCTTATCAACCATTTATGGGTGATAGGGGCCTATTTATTTATATCTCATATTCGCGTGAAAGGTTGATCTTGTTCGGGAAGGTAATGAAGTAGGATTCTCCTTGTAACCCTCAAGTAGCTACGGCTATAATAGGTTGATGTGGAGTGAAAACGATCTTTTTATCTTGCCAAAAGGAGGGCGCACGCGCGATGAAGATTTATACCTTCGTGTCACAGTCGGGTGCCGATACGGAGAGGCTGGCGCAAGCCGTGGGTGCTATGTTGGAGCCGGGTACGACAGTCGCGTTGGATGGTGATCTAGGCGCCGGCAAGACGACGTTCTCCCAAGGTGTTGCTCGAGCTATCGGAGTATTGGATGTCGTGAACAGCCCGACATTTACTTTAATTAAAGAGTATGAGGGGAAGAGGTTCCCTTTTTATCATATGGATGTGTACCGGATTTCGGCGGATGAGGCGGCAGAGCTCGGGTTAGATGAGTATTTTTACGGTGATGGTTTGACGGTGGTGGAATGGGCCAGTCAGATCGAGGAGCTGTTGCCGGGAGAACGATTGTCGATATATATTGCCTACGTGGGCGGCGATGGGGTTAGGACGTTCAAGTTGAAGCCAATAGGAGAACGTTATACGGCTTGGTGTGAGCAGTTACAGGCGGACGGCGTTTTGGATGGGTAAGGAAGCGGAGGGATGAGGAATCGTATGGACAAGCAAGGGATTATGTTAGCCATTGATACGTCAACATCGTCGATGACGGTTGCGGTTATGAGAGATTCGCAGCTGTTAGGTGGGGTGGCTTCTCGGGCGGAGCGGAATCATTCGTTATATTTGGTACCGCAGGTGCAGCAATTATTGGGGGAGCTGGGGCTGTCGCCAAGGGACTTGGAGGCATTCGCGGTCGGCGTTGGTCCGGGATCCTATACGGGTGTGCGGATAGGGATTACGGTTGCCAAAACGATGGCATGGGCGCTCGGTCGGCCGGTGATCGGGGTATCAAGCTTGGAGGCGCTCGCACTTGGTGCGGCCAGGAAGCCGGAGGCTGCTCGGCAAGGTCGAGTGTGGACAGTTCCGTTGATGGACGCGCGGAGGACGCAAGCGTATACGGGACTTTTTGAGAGTGGGGGACCTGTTGGTTCGGACGTTCCGGCGTGGATGCCCGGAGGCTGGAAGCGATTGATGGATGATCGAATTGTCAAAATGGATGATTGGATCGACGAGCTTTTGCGAGAGTTGGAGAAAGTACCAGCAAAGGACAAACCCGAGTGTGTGCAATTTGTTGGAGAAGTAGACCCTTTTGCTCAATGGGTAGATCGGTTTGCCACTGCTTGGAGTGGACGGGTTGAAAAGACCGGGTACGAATTGCAGGGTGAAGATGTGGGGTTGCTTGGGTCGCGTCTTTGGGCAGCGGGGGAGTTGGTAGATTTGCACGCGATTGTGCCAAATTATACGCAACTTGCAGAGGCAGAAGCAAAGCTAATCGCCAAACAAGTGCATTAAGATGTAGTTGATCGCATCATCACGGGGGGAAGACGAATGGAACAGCGGCAATCGCAACCGGACACGATCTTCGAGTTTCGGTCGATGCGCTTGGATGATATTTCGACAATCTGTGAAATTGAGCAGGAAGCTTTCACAACACCATGGTCGGCGGCGGCTTTTCAGCAGGAGTTGGTGGGTAATCATTTTGCCCACTATATGGTGATGGAGACGGAGGATGGCCAAATTGCCGGTTACGGTGGGATGTGGCTCATTATGGATGAGGCGCATGTGACGAATATAGCAGTGCGACTTCCGTATCGGGGGCGTGGGCACGGGGAGCGGTTGCTTGTAGAGTTGCAGCGGACGGCTCGTTTTCTCGGGGCGTTGCGAATGACGCTTGAGGTTCGGGTGTCGAATCGAGTGGCGCGGCAATTATATGAGAAGCGGGGCTTTCGCTCGGCTGGCGTGCGTGAGCGTTATTATTCGGATAATGATGAGGATGCGCTCATTATGTGGGCCGATTTGCCTGATTTTGGGGACGTAGGTTCAGGTGCGGGTACGGATGGGTATTAAGTGGGACAAAATGAAATCAGACGGAGTGTTCAAAATGGCAGTTATGGAACAGCGGCCGATAGGGCCTGTTTATATTTTGACGGTGGAGACAAGTTGTGATGAGACGTCGGCGGCGGTGGTTGCAGATGGACGGACGGTGTTGTCCAACGTTATCTCGAGCCAAATTGAGACGCATCGTAAATTCGGTGGCGTCGTTCCGGAGGTAGCTTCCCGGCAGCATGTGGAGACGATAACGTTGATCATTGAGCAAGCGGTAGACGAAGCGGGCATAACATTGAGAGATTTGTCAGCCATTGCGGTGACGCAGGGACCAGGACTGGTCGGTTCGTTGCTAGTCGGAATGGTCGCGGCTAAGGCGCTAGCTTGCGCGTTGGATCTGCCGCTGATTGCTGTGCATCATATTGCAGGGCATATTTACGCTAATCAGCTGACCGCGGATTTAGAATATCCGCTAATCGCGCTGGTCGTCTCGGGCGGGCATACGGAGTTGGTCCATATGGACGGGCCCGGACGGTTCCGGATCATCGGGCGCACCCGCGACGACGCCGTCGGCGAAGCCTACGACAAAGTCGCCCGCGCCCTAGGGCTGCCCTACCCGGGCGGGCCGCACATTGACCGGCTAGCGCACGAGGCTTCGCAAGCGCTGCCCCTTCCCCGAGCCTGGCTCGAGCCCGAGTCTTACGATTTCAGCTTCAGTGGGCTGAAATCGGCGGTACTCGGTGCTCTTAACCAGGCATCCATGAAAGGGGCAGCGCTAGAGCCCGCAACGGTGGCGCGCGGATTCCAGGAATCGGTCGTGGAGGTACTGACCGAGAAGGCAATCCGCGCGGTGCGGGCTCATGGTGCGAAGCAGCTCGTGCTAGCCGGTGGCGTGGCGGCCAACCGGGGCCTGCGCGCCGCGCTCGCGACACGCTGCGAGGCAGCAGGCGTGCCGCTGCTCGTACCGCCGACGCGGCTGTGCACAGACAATGCCGCGATGATCGGTGCAGCGGCGCATCTAAAGTGGGAGCGCGGGGAGTTCGCGTCGCTCGATTTGAAGGCGGAGCCGCTTCTTTCGCTTGAGGGCTGGTCACGGAAAGACTAGCGATTCAAATTGCTCAATATGTTCCTCTGGTTAGCTAACCAAACGTCATTTCCGTACAAAACCATCACACATAAAATCGGTCCTGTTGATAAAGTTATCCACACACCCTGTGCACAATGTGTACAACCTCACCAATGCCTTATTCGTACAAGGCTTGTGAAATATACGAATTTGGGATAACTTTTTACAGAAAACTGTGGACAGTGTGGATAAAATGGTGGATAAGCGAGAAAAATGAGTGCTGTAGCGGTTTTTTCCCTCTGTGTACTTTTAACTGTCCTGTGGATATTAAAAATATCTTAACAAACGTGTCGATCAAGTAAATACGGATGATTCCGACAATGGCCGTAGATACTATTTACCCGATCAGGGATTCCCATTCGGTGTAGATGAGCATCAATTCGGCCTTTTTGGCATCGATGGCAGATTGTGTTTCTTGCACGAGGATGTAATTATTGTAGACCGCTGGATCGACCAACTTCGACTCTAGCGCCGCGATCTCTACCTCGAGCTGGGCAATCCCAGCTTCGAGTTGCTCGACCCTGCGCTGACGACTACGCTGGTCGCGCTTCGCCTGCTTGTCGGCGGCATACTGCGCCGACTCACCTGTGCCCGTGCGGGATACCCCGCCTGCGGCACCTGTCCCCGCACGCGTTGCTACCCCGCCTGCGGCACTTACCCTGCCTTGCTCGGCGAGCATCTCCGCTAACTCCGCCTTCTTCTCGACGTAGTCGTCGTAGTTGCCGAGGTAGGTTGTGACGCCATCTGCGGCTAGCTCTAGCATGCGCTCAGACATTTTGTTCAAAAAGTAGCGATCATGCGATATGAACAGAATCGTCCCCTCATAGTCGATCAGCGCATCCTCCAGCACCTCTTTACTAAAAAGGTCAAGATGGTTAGTTGGTTCGTCAAGAATAAGCACATTAGCATTTAACAACATTAATTTTGCCAATGCGACTCGTGCCTTTTCGCCCCCACTGAGAGAGGCGATTTTTTTACTTACATCGTCCCCACTAAACAGAAACCGCCCCAGCACAGTCCGAATGCGTACCTCTTCCAGGTGGCGGTAGGCGTTCCAAACTTCATCGAGCACGGTGTTGTTCGGGTTTAACCCCGTCTGCTCTTGGTCGTAATAGCCCAGTCTGACATTTGCGCCCCAGTGATACGTGCCGAAAGCAGCAGGTTGGCCCCCCATTAACACCTTTAATAATGATGATTTACCGACCCCGTTTGGTCCGATCAGCGCAACCGTTTCGCCACGCGACAATTCAAACGAAACCCCGCGAAGCAACGCCGGCTTCCCCTCATAAGCAATCGTCAGACGGTCTACCTGCAAAACATCCTTACCTGTCGGTTGCTCGATTTGAAACGAGAATGACGCTCGCTTTAAATCCCCAAGTGGCTTGTCTATCCGTTCCATTCTTTCTAGTGCTTTGCGTCTACTTTGTGCTCTTTTCGTGGTTGTGGCCCTGACAATATTGCGTTGGACAAAATCTTCCATCCGCGCGATTTCGTCTTGTTGCTTCTCGTACTGCTTCATTTGCGTTTCAAAATCGGCCGCTTTTAGTTCTATAAAACGCGTGTAATTACCCGTGTATCGCTTCGACGAATTCCGCTCAATTTCATAAATTGCCGTCACGAGCGAATCTAGAAAGTAACGGTCATGGGAGACAACAAGAATCGCGCCCGGATAGCCACGCAGGTAGTCTTCGAGCCACTCTAGCGTTTTAATATCGAGATGGTTGGTCGGCTCGTCCAGCATCAGCAGGTCAGGCTGCTCAAGTAACATTTTGGCCAAGGCTAAACGTGTTTTTTGACCGCCACTTAGAGTATTTACCCGTGTGTCTGGTGCAAATTCACCGAATCCCATGCCATGTAGCACACTCCGAATCCGAGAGTTCATCTCAAATCCCCCGCGATCGCGGAACCAGTCGGAACGCGCGGCGTAGCGGTTCATTAATTCGGCA
>JBILCE010000044.1:0-6897 GCA_044353305.1 Paenibacillus sp. | reverse complement strand
ATTCAGAGAAAATTGATGCAATGGCTGAGCTTCTCAAGCCATATGGCATTCGCGAGTTGTCGCGAACCGGCGTTACTGCGATGACACGCGGTAGTTCCAAGTAATTTTCTTGAAAAAGATCGCTTGAATCTCTTTATTTGTTGAAAACACGTCTTCGACGTTTTTCTTATACTTATTTTACCCATATACCAAGGAGGCAACACACAATGGCAGTTACTTTGTACTATGAGAAAGATGCAGACCTTAATGTACTTCGTGGAAAAACAATCGCAATCATCGGTTATGGCTCCCAAGGGCATGCCCAAGCACAAAACTTGCGTGACAGCGGCCTAAACGTCATTATCGGTCTTCGCCAAGGTAAATCGTTCGAGCAAGCTAAGAACGATGGTTTCCAAGTTTACTCAGTAGCAGAAGCAGCGAAGCTTGCTGATGTTGTTCAAATTTTAATGCCAGACGAAACACAAGCTCGCGTTTATAACGAAGAAATCGCACCAAACGTAAAAAAAGGCGTAACCATCTTGTTCTCCCATGGATTTAACGTTCATTTTGGCCAAATCGTACCTACTGCTGACCAAGACGTGTTGCTCGTAGCTCCAAAATCGCCGGGCCACATGGTTCGCCGTGTATACGTTGAAGGCTTTGGCGTACCGGGGCTAATTGCCATTCACCAAGATGCAACTGGCAACGCTAAGGCAATCGGTCTTGCTTATGCAAAAGGAATTGGTTGTACGCGAGCTGGAGTTATCGAAACTTCGTTCCGTGAAGAAACGGAAACTGACCTATTTGGTGAGCAAGCGGTTCTTTGCGGTGGTGCATCCGCACTTGTTAAAGCTGGTTTCGAAACGCTTGTAGAAGCAGGTTATGCTCCAGAAATGGCATACTTCGAGTGCTTACACGAGTTGAAGCTAATCGTTGACTTGATGTACGAAGGCGGTCTTGCCTCGATGCGTCATTCAATTTCGAATACAGCAGAGTATGGCGACTACGTTACAGGACCTCGTATCGTAACGGAAGAGACGAAGAAAGAAATGAAACGCGTTCTATCCGATATTCAACAAGGTAAATTTGCTCGTGACTTCATCTTGGAAAATCAATCGAACCGTGCGTTCCTCACAGCTACTCGTCGTGCAGAAGCGGAGCATCCAATTGAAGTTGTTGGACGCGAGTTGCGTGGTTTGATGCATTGGATCAAGAAGTAAACAGCTTTACACGTCAATGGCTAGGAACGGGAGGTGACGGTAATGAGGAAAATTTATATTTTTGATACGACGTTGCGTGACGGTGAGCAATCACCGGGTGTTAACCTGAACACGCAGGAGAAGGTGGAAATTGGGCTTCAACTGGAGCGACTTGGAGTCGACCGGTTGGAGGCGGGTTTTCCGGCGGCTTCGCCCGGCGACTTGGCCGCGGTAGCAGCCGTGGCGCGTGCGGTGAAGAATGCGACGGTTATCGGCCTCGCCCGCTCCCGTGAGCAGGACATCGACGCTGCGCGCGAAGCGTTGAAGGATGCGCAGGATTCTTGCTTGCATCTGTTTCTTGCTACCTCGCCAATTCATCGCAAACACAAGTTGCGGATGGAGAAGCATCAGGTGCTGGAAACAGCGGAGGCAGCAATTCGATATGCGCGTAAATATTTCAACAAGGTGGAGTTTTCGCCAGAGGATGCGGGTCGTACCGAGCTTGATTTCTTGTGCGAAGTAACGGCGATGGCGATCCGAGCTGGTGCAACCGTGGTCAATATTCCAGATACCGTTGGCTATATGACACCGAGTGAATTCGGGAATATTTTCAAGACTCTCCGAGAAAATGTGCCGGGCATTGAGAAAATTCAGTTGAGCGCACACTGTCATGATGATCTTGGAATGGCTACAGCGAATGCACTGGCCGCCGTGTTGAACGGCGCTGACCAAATCGAGGGTACCATCAACGGAATCGGAGAGCGAGCGGGAAATACGTCGCTTGAGGAAGTCGCGATGGCGCTGGAGACTCGTCAGGAGTTTTACCAAGCGAAGACTTCTTTAGTGTTGAGCGAGATCTACAAGACTTCACGTTTGGTTAGTAAGCTAACGGGTATGGTAGTACCAGGTAACAAGGCGATTGTTGGAGCTAACGCTTTCGCACATGAATCTGGTATTCACCAGGACGGTATGCTGAAGGAGAAGTCAACTTACGAAATCATGTCACCAGCCACTATTGGCTTGAAGGAAAGTAAGCTCGTGATGGGTAAACATTCCGGTCGCCATGCGTTCCGTGAGAAGCTCGTAGATCTGGGTTATGAATTGTCAGATGAGCAATTGAACGAAGCGTTCGCGAAGTTCAAAGATCTTGCTGATAAGAAAAAGCATGTTACCGACGAAGATCTTCGAGCATTGATCGAGGAAAAATTGGTTAATATGCCGGAAGTGTTCGTGTTAGATCAGATCCAAGTATCGTACAGTAACCAATCAGTGCCGACGGCAACGGTTAGCCTTCACACGATTGATGGCAGCGTACTTGAAGAAGTTGCTGACGGTAACGGCTCCGTCGATGCGATTTACAAGGCGATTGATAAAGTGACCAGCGAGGAAGTTGAGCTGGAAGATTATTCGATTAAATCCGTATCGCACGGCAAGGACGCTCTTGGTGAGGTTCATGTTGTCCTTAGGCAGAATGACATCTCTGTAAGCGGTCGTGGTATCAGCACAGACATTCTTGAAGCAAGTGCCAAAGCTTATATTGACGCAATTAACCGTTTGATCGACAGACGTAAGTCTGGTTCAGGTAAACGCGATAACGTGTCATTGATTTAAAGTTCTTCAATCAGTACGTTCCTTAGTCATCGACTAGGGAACGTTTTTTTATCGCAAATAAAAAGAGCAACCATGACGGTCGCTCTTAAAGTTTACCCCAACACGATTTCTAGGAACCTACAAGCTTTGCTTGTAGGCCTCCAATGCACGGCTTAGGCATTGAACGCCTGTGGCCATTTGGTCCGGATGTGTATGCGTGAAGTTGATACGCATGGCATTACGACGCGGGTTATCTGCGAAAAAGCTAGATCCCGGCACAAAAGCAACACCCTCACGAACCGCCAGCTTAAGCAAATCTTCAGCAATGTACCCTTCAGGCAATTCACCCCATAAGAACATACCGCCTTTTGGAACGTTCCATCGAAGGCCTTGTTCCGCGAGTGGCTCGAGCAATTTAGTCATTAGATGCATCCGCTCCTCATAATGCTTGCGAATCAAACGAATATGTGCATCCAGGTCAAAATGTTTCAACAAATGATACAGCGCCTGTTGATCCATCGAGCTGGAGTGCAAGTCGGCTGCTTGTTTGGCTCGCGCCATGTTGCGGATGATCTCCGAATCTCCGATAATCCAGCCTGTCCGAAGAGCTGGGACGACAGTTTTACTAAATGTACTTGTATATAGCACTACAGAGCCTTCTGGATGTTGGTCAAGGGAGAAGATAGAAGGGTATGCAGCGTCCCCACCATACTGTAACTCGCCATACGGGTCATCCTCTAAAATAACAACGCCGTATTTGCGGGCAAGACGGACAATGCCTTCCCGACGTTCACGTGACCAAACATAACCGGTCGGATTTGAGAATGTTGGTCCAATATACATTAGCTTTGGTTTATGTTGAGCAAGCTTTTGTTCCGCATCTGCTAAATCCATTCCATCTTCATCACCGGATACTGATACAATCTCAGCACCTGCTGCTTGAAACACCTGTAGTGCTGCTAGGTAAGTAGGCCTTTGTACTAGAACGACGTCACCCGGGTCAATAAATACACGTGTCACTAAATCAATCGACTGCTGCGAACCAGTGGTGATGAGCATGTCGTCTTTCGTGACGTGCATTCCCTTTGTTTTCATACGCTCTACAAGCGCTTCCCTCAATGGTGTATATCCCTCTGTCAAACCGTATTGGAGTGCTGATTTGCCTTGCTCAAACACGCGGTCAAATGCCTCACGAACCGCCTCTAGTGGAAACAGCTCCTCCGCTGGCAATCCACCTGCAAATGAAATGATGGCATTACCTTGGGTTAACTTTAAAATATCGCGTACCGCACTACTAGAAAATTTGCTCATTCTACTGGAAAAATGATAATCCATCATGGCGAACCCTCTCTTGACTCTCTAATGTTTTCATTAATTGTAAAGGAATCAAAGCCATACGGCAACTATAGTTTCAACCTATTGCTTCAATAGCTTTTATATCTTTTACAAAATGAGCGGAATTGTGGTACAAATGACTTACTTGTATTTCGAAAAATAGGAACAGGGAGTGTTAAAACAGATGGCAAATGTCAAAAAAATTGCCGTAATCGCGGGCGACGGAATCGGTCCAGAAGTGATCGCAGAGGCAGAGAAAGTGTTAAAGAAAACGGAAGAAGTATTCGGTTATAAGTTCGAAACGAGCCATGGTTTATTCGGTGGTATCGCGATTGATCAGAAGGGTACTCCGTTGCCGCAAGATACACTTGAACTATGTAAAAATGCAGATGCCGTATTACTAGGTGCTGTAGGCGGACCAAAGTGGGATAACAATCCGAAAGAACTGCGTCCAGAGACGGGCTTGCTAGGCATTCGCAAGGCACTAGGCTTATTCTCTAATATTCGTCCGGCAGTTATTTTTGATTGTCTGAAAGACGCTTCGACATTGAAGCCAGAAGTGCTCGATGGTACTGACTTAATCGTGGTAAGGGAATTGACTGGTGGTATATATTTTGGTGAGAAATTCCGCCGCGACACCGTAAACGGTCAAGAGGCAGTCGATACATGCGTTTATAATGTAAAAGAAGTGGAGCGAATCGCTCGCCAAGCGTTCGAAATCGCACGTACTCGCCGTAAGAAATTGGCATCCGTAGACAAAGCGAACGTTCTCGAAACTTCGCGTTTGTGGCGCGAAACCGTCATCCGCATCTCAGCAGATTATCCAGACGTAGAACTAGAGCACGTGTTGGTCGACAACTGTGCGATGCAATTGCTGCGCCGTCCGTCCAGTTTTGACGTCATCGTGACAGAGAACATGTTCGGCGACATCCTAAGTGACGAAGCAGCGATGCTGACGGGTTCGATCGGCATGTTGTCCTCTGCTTCCTTAGGTGAAGGCAGCTTTGGTCTTTACGAGCCTGTACACGGTTCAGCCCCAGATATCGCCGGTCAAGGCGTGGCGAATCCAATCGCAACTATCTTATCTGTTGCGCTTATGTTCCGCCTCACCTTCGGCTATCATGATGCGGCTGACGCGATCGAACGTGCCGTGAAGGAAACGTTGGATGCTGGCCATCGCACAGGCGACATTGCCGTCGACCGGAGCAAAGCGATTGGCACTGTAGCAATGGGCGATCTTATTTTAGCAGCGATTCGCAAGTAATAGCTTGAATAAATTTAACCCTCCGGCCTAATTGGTTGGAGGGTTTTTCTATTGCATTGGGGCGGTGTTTAAGTTGTCCAGCGGTATGAGAATATCCCGTATGAGCCAAACTAACGCATAAATGAAGTTTGGGAGGGGCGGGAATGGAATGCATCGATGGCTAGTGATCTTGGTACTTTTTCCATTTATCATGTCGGGTTGTCGATCTGTGAACCAATCAAATGAACTGAGAGGGTCTCAAGGATTGGGGGGTTCTGCGTCTACCAAACCAATGGACACGAATCCACCGCATCAAGAGGTAGCACCTATCCAACAAAACGTAGCAGAGCAGGAACCACAACAGATACCCCAGAAGACACCCCAGCAACCACAACCTTCACCCAATCACACGACGCGCACGTCTGACTTACCAAAGCGAATAGTAGGTTCGACATCTTCATCCGTGACAAAGGAACTCACGTCCTGGGGAGAGCTAGCTAAGGCATATGGAGGTCATTATGCACTTCGTGGTCAGACGGCTAGCCGTCGGGTGGCACTTTCCTTCGATGATGCACCGGATATACGATATACCGAACGGATCCTGTCTATTTTGAAAGAAAACCAGGTCAAGGCAACTTTTTTTATTATAGGCGTGAGCGCAGAACAATATCCAACAGTGGTCAAAAAAATCCAACAAGAGGGCCACGTCATTGGCAATCACACGGCCCGACATAAGTATTTACCGAAGATGACAGTGTCTGATTTTGAAGCAGATGTGGAAGCGAATGAGCAACGGCTTGAAGCTCTGATTGGCTATAAGCCCAAGTTATTTCGACCTCCATATGGCGAAATTAGTGAGCCGCAACTCCAATGGGCCGCTCAGCACAATTATATGGTCGTGAACTGGGACGTGGACACCAACGATTGGAGCGGTGCCGATGAACAATCAATCATTAAAAACGTGTTGCAAAACGTACGTCCTGGCTCCATAGTTCTTCAGCATGCAGGTATTGGACCGAAGGGCAAGTTAGAAGGAACAGTTCGTGCACTACCTGGTATCATTCGCCAACTAAAAGCCAAAGGCTATGAATTCGTCACGATCCCGGATTTGTTACAAATACCCAAATACCGTTAAATAAACCAACAGACTGTTGTCACCCGCCGGCAGGAATGCAACACAGAAGGGGCGAATACATTTATCGTACGATCCGGCGGGAGGCGATAAATCGTGAGCTATTGTTGCGGGGCGAGCATGATTGGAACCAAGGGGACGTTGAAGCATATCCGCACTCATATCCATAATGTACCGATTTTGTTTTGTCCGGTCTGTTACCGCATTGAGATTCATCATTTAGTACAGATGGAGTACGAAATTTTAGCAGAATACGCGCATGGAGACGGTGCTACTGAAGTCGATTTCACTGATTATGTTGAACGTAGGTCTGGACCCGAATTGTTCGAGAACTGCGTCAACCACGAGCAAGAGGATCCGCATGAAGTGGTCCGTAGCCAAATTGATATGGCACTCGACTTACTGTTAGTCGCCCAGTC
>JBILCE010000043.1:0-7158 GCA_044353305.1 Paenibacillus sp. | reverse complement strand
GTCTTAGCGATTCCAAGCGCACATATCGCGACTGAAAAAATGATGCAAACATCCGTAATAATGGAAAAACACTTAACCCAAAGCCCGTTGCAAACAAAATAATTAAACTGATTATCACCCCTCTCATACATTCCTTCTTCCCGAAAAAACAACCGCCATAATTGAGGCAAACAAGACTATGATTGAAATAATAACAATCGCGCGACCCATCGGTTGAAGAAAATAGTAGCGATAGTTATTGCCATCAGCATGAATATTGAATCCAATCACAAAGAAGGCCGCAAAAACCATAAAGATCGTCCCTAATCGATACACTGATATCATTGC
Source organism: Paenibacillus sp. (assembly GCA_044353305.1). GTDB lineage: Bacteria > Bacillota > Bacilli > Paenibacillales > NBRC-103111 > JBILCE01. The sequence goes on along the minus strand of JBILCE010000043.1, from coordinate 6,831 downwards.
TTGTCGTTTCTGTTCGTTACTCCTAGCGGTTTGCATATCACGTACTAACTTGTGCAATGATTTCGATAGATCAAGTCCATTCTCTGCGCCCACAAGCATAATATCGGCTAAGTCTTCAGCCCAATCATTGTTCATGCGTCTGCTAAAGTTATATAATGCTTCTTTGGCACCACGTGTCCGGATGTCTAAACCAAGCCTAGCCCACTCGCTACGAATAATTATCGGCATGGTCCGTTCTGATTTATAAATCCATTCACCGACTGTCAAATTCCCTCCATATGTGCCTATCAGATTTTGGACAACATCAATCATGGCTAGCCCCATTTTTTGTCGATTTCGTTGAACACGAAATAACATATAGAACATCGGACTTGTGCCAATTAACGTCGCAAACACAAGAGCAAGTAATGGGTTTGATGAATCGATTAGAAGATCGGCATCAATTGCATATAATGACTGTAACTGTCCATTCATCACTTCTACCCCAACATAGGCAAGTACGAATAACACAGCTGTCAAGGCAAGTAAAGAACCCACCGAAATTCCCCAATTGGCTAGTTGTAATGCTTCGTCGAGCTTTTCAAACCAAACGAAAGAATAACGAGAGAAAGGAAACCATTGGGAGCCTGTTAGTCGGTAAGAACGAAATCCTCGAAAAGTTAGCAGCCTACGTCGAATAATACCTATTGTCGGTATAACAAAAAGAAATGTTCCAGCAACCCAGCACAAAGTAAAAAATGTCTTCCATAAATGTATCGTTAATTAATAACCCCCAGTCGCCTAAACTCATTCATATCAGTTTGTCTTGTCCTCATGTGTTCAACCAGTGAACGACTTAATTTCTCACCCGTAAACTGCCAAGTTTGCGACTCATAATTCCAAAGTACAATGGGACGAACGGACACTTGATCATTCTCGTCCGCAGACAGTTCAGTAATTTCAGTTATCACCCTCCTCAGTCTACCCTCAACATGAATGAGTCTCAGAAAGATTAAAATATTGAAAGCCCTAGCAATCCGACTTCGCAAGCTTTGGTCGTCGTGGATCCGGCCATCTTGCTTTACCATATCGATAACATCTGTTAAAAAAGAATTACGATATTTAGTGTGCATGGTGCCCATAATATCGTGTCCACGTAGACTACCTTGAATCATCTGAGCAACTTCCGCACCCTTTGCCTCCCCAATGACGACCCAGTTCGGGGACATGACCAAAATTGGTTTAAATGCCTCTTCCATGGATAACCCAACATCCTGCACTTCACGTAGAGAAACAATATTACGAGCTCCAGCCAGACGGTCACGAAGTGTAATTTCAAATTCTTTCTCTAATGTAATAATCCGTTCATTGACTGGAATTTCCCTAGAAAGTGCATAAAGCATAGTCGTTTTGCCTGTATTCGTGCTTCCTCCGACAATAATGGATGCATGGCATCTCACAAGCTCACTTAACAATGCAGCCATTTCAACGTTTAAAGTACCCAATTCTTGAAGTGATTCTAACGTCACATTCTGAACGATAAAATTCCGAATACAAATCGTTGGGACGTCTGAATAGCGCTCACGTGTCATCACAAGCCGTGATTTGTTATGCATGTAAGTCTGTCTTACGGGATTATTCTCATTGATCGGCTTCTTGCCACATAAAGCAAGCCGATCTTGCAATAGCCTCACCTCCTCAAGAGATTGAAATTTCCTCACGTGTTTCTCAGCAATCCCCCCCTTCACGACAAAAATTTCACATCCATTGACCTGAATTTCTTCCACATCCCGCATTTTGTACAAGTCTTCGAGAAGCCCCGCCCCACAAGTTTGTGCAAAAATACTATCAGTGGCGTCCATTGGGGCAATAAGAGTTGTCGGATCCACCTCAATTCTTAATTCGACCAACAAAAAAGCTATGATTGCCTTTATCTTTTCCTGTGCAAGCGGATGACCCAGTCCCGCTTGCAGGACATCTTCACGCAATTGATCGTCCGATTTAGAGCGCGTGGATATCGACTCATAGATCAAATCAACCGCTTGTTGGAGTGACACGTATCGATAGCGATCTACATCAAGTTGGGTCTCGTATAGGGAACCCCCATTTTTTGTCATTGCCGGACGTCCATCTAGACGTTCCACGAGTTCACGATCGTGCATGGTCTGAACACGGAAAGGTGTTCGAGGTCTCATCGACATCAATTCGTTTATGACTTGCCCTCCTTTAATCCCCCATTTGAGAACATGGTGAGCATCCATTTACGAATACTACCTTGCCTCTGTAACTGTGAGGATTTCATTAAGGAAATACCTGTGCGCTGTGCATAATCAGTTACAATTGATTGCACATCACAATGAAAGTCGATTCCCTGCTCAAGAAATCCTAATGGAATCGCCTCGCGAACAGCCCTTCGACCAGTAGCTTCCCCGACGTTCGCAACCTTACCAAGCAGCGATAAACCTACAGATGATGCCAAAGCCTCAGCTTCGATAGGCTCTCGATGATCATACCGATTGACAATGAGTCGAAAGTCTTCTCGACGCATTCCACAATGTCGCCAAACACATTCATACCAATCATTCCATCCGGATCGATAGCTAGTAACCGAAGGTTGCGTGACGAGCCATCGTTCATTTGCATGCTTAACTGCATAAACAGTAGCAGCATTGTCTGGAAATGCGTGTACATCTGCGATTACGACATCAAAAGCCCCTCGAGCAGCAGTCAACAATGTCTGCATATGTTCGATCGTATAATCCGAAGCAACGTCGCGCCTGTGGGAGCCTGGCAATACATATAATTGACCATTCGTTCGATATCGTACACAACCATCTATTAGTTGCTTAGGCGAAAGCGTCCCCGCTATACAAGCAGGTCGTAGATGAAATATATCCCTACTATTTCCGGGAATGTTTAACGAATGAACAATGCCCGGTGCCTTAAGATTTAAATCGAGCAGACCAATACGTAGAGAAGTGAAATTGGCTAACGTAAGGGCTGTCTGCGCAGCAATAGCTGTGGCGCCGTCCCGTGGAGCACAAGAAACGATAGTCAAGAGCTCTCCGCCAGCATGTAGTGTTTCTGGGTTTTCTCCTGCAATCAACTGAGCAAGTAAATCTTTGGTCTCCGAAATCGACAGCCCTTGATGAACAAGTTGCATACCTAGGTCTCCCGCAATCGCTGTTATGACTTCAAGGTATACGCCGTCATATGCTTTGTCTGATGTTATCACTATGATTTTGGCATCTGGTTGTTCCTGCCTTATATAAGGTAGCCAGTTCCAAGGATAATGGGATCGAAATAAATCGATGTGCACAATTACAGCATCAAACTGAATATTGAGCTTATGTCGAAATGTGTCTGAATCGCTTACTTTAAATAAACTTCTCTCCTGGGATCCACGCCAAAACTCCATTGCGTCTCCTTCAGGCCAACCGAGTAGAACTTTCATAATCTATTCCCCCCTTTTACCTGTAAGTTGATCAGGAATGATACGATCTACCAGCACCTCCTGTCGCTTGGGGTCTTTACTGAATAAATCCGAATCCTTAAGTAGCAAAAACATTTCCGTCAGTGAAGCTTCTGCAGTTACTCTTGACATCTGATTCCAATCAGGTAATGCCAATTTAATCTTCCCGCCGAGATTACCCAGCAGATACGCGTGGTAAATGTCTTCTCGCATTACATATGTATTGATGTCAGGGATTCCATTAGGTGTGGACCGTGCTTGGGTTGGGCTAATTCGAGAAGTCGAAGTAGGATTGCCAACCTTAGTCAACACAAGATTTAGACCTTCCATATCGGATACTTCTACACCATCATTGGTCTTAACACTAGCAACGAGCAGCCCTTCTATCAATTTGAGACCTGCAATTTGGCGACGTGAACCAGAAGTATCCCTTAATAACCGTGGCATATCAAATTCGACCCACACATCGACACGGTCACCCCTGCGCACTATATTCCCATCATTCTGAATCTTGTCGCTCTTAAACGAAAAGTACCTCTCATCATTACGGGGTGCGAGCATACGGTCGCCTACCTTCCATGCTAAGAACTCCTCACTTGTCCCTATGGGAACCAATACCGTCTTACCAATTAATTCATCCACATTTACTGTCGCTTCTAAATCATGCGCCGCGACTGGAATTGTTACACGCCTAACTAGGTCCTCCCGAATAACATCGCCCGGTTGCAACATCCTCGCAGGCTTCAATGTCTCCATAAGCACGATAGCTGTCTCATACTTGTGCATAAAAAGGACATACAACCAAATTGATAAACCCATTAGCAACAGTCCCGAAATATAAACAATTGCTTTCTTAAGCCTCCAGTCCATCTCATTCGCACCCCCTTTCTGTGGAAAATAAAAAGGACGCAGCAGGCGGATTTCTCCGCGAGCTTGCGTCCTTTGCAAACATTAAAATATGGATGTAGAACAAATAGTAGCAGGTTTAAAGAAAGCTGTCTACTCCTTTTTTCACAACTGTTTTCGGTCAATTCAAATAAGGATTGTTAGCAAGTAAGCATTCGTGCCTATCGGTCCAACCGAGGAAGACCCAATTTGAATTTCAGTCATATATGATCATATTTTCCTATCAAAAACATGCAATCAAATCACGCAATTCGCAAAAAATGTCAGCATGATAGCCCGTTCCTTCTCCGTATTTCAGACCCACCTCTTGACGTGCCACTTTCAAGTTGTCCTGGTAGTCAGCTGCTTCGCGGTCCGGATTTTGCTGTTTAAAACGAATCATTACCTCTTGCACCTTCTTAAGATGCGGGCCCAATGACCTAAAACAAAACCGTCAATATCAGTAAAAATAACAATCGGAATTGCTTCCGCACCAAGAGTCACTGATAGGGTGTGACGTCGCCTGCACTTGCGTCTTCCTCTTGGTTGCTTTGTTGTCATATGTAATTAGACACGGTCAGTTTACGCCCTTATCGGTGTTGTTTTCACAGACTATTTTATTTACAATTTTGCAGTGCAGCATTGATCAACCTTTGACCGCTCCAGCTGTGACACCTTTCGTAATCTGCTCGTTAAACAGCGCGAAAATGATAATTGCCGGAATCGAGGTCAGTACCATGACTGCGAATTGCGAGCCATAATCTGAGGAATACTGCCCAGCGAAATTCATTACAGAGAACGGGAGAGTTTTAAGTGAATCTTTGCTGAGGAACGTCGAAGCCATAATGAATTCGTTCCAGCAGTTTAAGAAAGTCGTCACGGCAATGGTAACTAAAGCCGGCATCGTAAGCGGCATAATAATTTGGAAGACGATGCGATAAACGCTGCAGCCGTCCATAACCGCCGATTCTTCGACTTCCTTCGGAATGCTTCGCAAGAAGCCTGATAGGATAAAGGTTCCGAGCGGAACCGAGACCGCGGTATAAGGGAGAATCAATCCGAGATAGGAATCCGTTATTTTCATCACTTTAAAGATCGCAAAGTTCGGTAGAAGAGTAGCATGAATAGGAATCATGATCCCGAGCAAAATAACGGTAAAGAAAAATCCTCTTAACTTCCATTGCATCCGGGTAAAAGCATAACCAAGCGATAAAGAAAAGAATACAGTCAAGACGATCGTAACTGCGGAAACCAGAACGCTATTGAACAAATACTTGAGAAATTTGCCGTCCACCCATGCGTTTAAATAGTTGCTCCACTGGGGAGAGCTCGGCCATTTCAGTATGCCGGAAGAGAAAAAGTCGCTACTTTTAATCAAGGAAAAGTTTGCCAGCCAAATGAGCGGAAACAACTGCCCAAAGGCGACGATCAAAAATACAATCCACAGAATTGCTTTGTGTTTTGTCTTCATATCTATCACTCCTGACTCTTTATGCCGCGTCGCTGCGAATGAGCCTGTTGCTCAAGTACGTGACGAGCAGACAGACGAGGATGAATAAAATGGAAATGGCATTTGCATATCCGTATTGGCTGGCAGAGAACGCTTCGTTATATAAGTAAACGGCCAGAAATTGTGTTGCGTCGCCTGGTCCGCCGTTTGTCGTCAGGAATACGGTTTCCATCTGTTTCAGCGCAGTAATCATTGCGAGTGTCACTTGAACCGCAATGACCGGAGAAAGCAGGGGGACGGTAATTCGCAGGTGAAGCTTGAGTCCGGAGGCGCCGTCCAAATGGGCCGCTTCGTATAATTCCTCGGGAATTCCTTTGATGCCGGCATAATAGAACAGCAATCCCCATCCGAAGCCGGACCAAATCAAAATGAATAACAAAGAGCCGAGAGCAGTGTGAGTATCTCCTAGCCAAGCGTGCTTCAATACGCTCAATCCTGACATATCCAGAATCTTATTCAATATACCGAATGTAGGATCTAATATGGACAACCACATCCGGGAAATCACTACGACCGAAATGACGCAAGGGATAAAAAAGATGGTGCGGAACACTTTCTCCGCTCTGCCGCCCATCCGGTCCAGCAGAATGGCAAACAAAATGCAAATAGGATGCTGAAGGATGATGAAACCTATCCCGAGCAGCAAAGCATTGCTCAGGGCTTTCCAGAAGCGCGTATCGTGAAAGAGTAACTCTCTAAAATTTTGTAATCCCACCATATTAATTTTGGTGCCCGGTCCAAGCGTATCCGTTAAGGAATAAAAAGCGCTGAGCAGAATCGGAGCCAGGAATGTTAGAATGAACAACAAGATTCCAGGAAATACAAACACAAAAATGGCAAGCTTGTTGTTTAACACTTTTTGCATAGATTATCACTCCAATCCGTATAGAAAATGATAAAGACAGGATGTCACCCTGTCTTTGTCATTTTTATTTACCAACATTATTTCTTTTGCTTCTCCGCTACGGCTTGCAATTCTGTGACC
>JBILCE010000042.1:0-7192 GCA_044353305.1 Paenibacillus sp. | reverse complement strand
CTATGCAACCAGCGGATAGCGGTGAATTTGGTCAACTGGTGTATCGTATAAAAGCCGAATCTTTGCCCAATTTTTGGGATGATTTAATGGTAATGGAAGAAAATATTTACTTACTGCTCGGGGAAGTGATCAAACAGGTCGAGCGCATAGTAAATACGTTTAAAGAACATGAAGAAGAGCAAGCGCTGGTTGCCGCAGCTACTGATCTGTCCGGCACACTAAAGGATATGCAACGAATTCGCGATCATTTGCACTTCTTCGTTCAACGTACTGATCCAAATTTCATTTACTGGCTTGAAGCGAGCTTCACGTATAAGGCGAAATCTATTCAATTTGTTGGTGTGCCGATCGATGTGAGTCCGATGTTGCGAGAACATTTTTTCAATGTAAAAGATAGTGTCATTATGACGTCAGCCACACTTTCGGTTGATAAGAAGTTCGATTATACGTGCGAACAGTTCGGACTTGATCCGAAGAATGATCATGTGAGAACTGTGATGCTACCATCTCCATTTCACTATCGTAGACAAGCGCTTGTCGTTATTCCACGTGATTTCCCAACGTTAAAGGGAGCATCCGGGGACGCCTATTTTGTCGCATGCCTTATTCAATCTGTACGAGATGTCGCTATTCAGACCAATGGTAGAATGCTAATTCTTTTCACATCAAATCGAATGTTAAGACAAGTGCATCCCGATCTTAAGGAACAATTACATCCTTATGGAATACAAGTACTAGGACAAGGCGTTGACAGTAATAATCGCAGTAAACTGGTGAAATTGTTTCAAGATCAACCTCAATCTGTCCTTCTAGGTACTTCAAGTTTTTGGGAGGGTGTAGATATTCCAGGGGACGCTTTGACAGCATTGGTTATTGTTAGATTGCCGTTTCAACCTCCCACGCATCCCGTTGTAGAAGCAAAGAGTGAATATTTAAAGCAGAGTGGGAAAAATCCATTTCTAAAGTTGTCCATTCCACAAGCAGTCATTCGCTTTAAGCAAGGTTTTGGACGACTTGTGCGAACAGCCAATGATCGAGGAATTGTCATTGTTTACGACACACGTTTATTGGATTCCTATTACGGTAAATATTTTCTATATTCATTACCAGGTCCCAAAATTGAACATCTGAAGACAGAAAATCTTGTTTCTAGAATCAAACAATGGATGGAGGGGGAGGATTCAATTGAAGAGAATGAATATATCTGAGGCAGTTGTCCGTCGGTTGCCAATTTATTTAAGGTGCTTAAATGATTTGCTTAAGTACAATGTTCGGACGATTTCATCACAAGAACTTGGGCAAAAGCTGGATTTAAACGCCGCCCAAATACGTAAAGATCTTGCTTATTTCGGGGAATTTGGCAAAAAGGGGATCGGCTACGATGTTGAATATGTCATAGATAAAATAAAGCAAATCTTAAAGCTAGACCAAGACATAAATGTGGCACTTGTAGGTGCTGGTAACCTTGGTCGAGCACTTAGTAACTATAACGCCTACCAGAATGACAAAATGAAAATTGTCGCGATCTTTGATGCCTATTCGCAAAAAGTGGGTGAGCAAATTCTGCAGTTGAAAGTTCAACCAATGGAAGAGTTAAAGGAAACAGTTCGTGGTCGGGGAATTCGCATAGGAATTATTACCGTACCTGCCCATGAGGCGCAGGCTGTGGCGAATCAGTTTGTCGATGCTGGGATAGAAGCCATTTTAAATTTCGCACCTGTTATTCTAAAGGTACCGCCTCAAATTCGGATACATTATGCTGATTTTACAATGGAATTGCATAGTTTGGCTTATTACTTGGATGATGCAGCAGCTACTAACAAATAAAAAACTGCACCTCAAATGATAGATTTTGTCTATCAATTGGTATGCAGCATTATTATTGGAAAGCCAGTTTGTTTAACTGTATTAAGAATACCTTAACACAACGCTATCGAGAATATTTGCAACATCTTCACAAGCATCAGTCGTTTCTTCTAACCGTTCATAAACCTCTTTTAATTTGAAATCTGTATATGGATCCTTTTTCTCTTTAAAAATTTGTCGGATACCTTCTCGCATGAGCCGGTCTCCTTCATTCTCTAGACTGTTAATTTGCACAGTATGTTCCGTAATTTGCATATATTTCTTCTTCGCAAGCAACTTGATTGCATCAAGTATATGTTGGCAAGAATTGACGATAACAGCTGAGAATTCCCTCATGTATCGATCGGTAAAATGAATGTCTAGATAATCAAATCTAGCAATAGAGGCTTCGATACCATCCATTACGTCATCAATTTTTGAAGCAAGCTCCATGATATCTTCACGGTCAATTTGTGTTATAAACACTTTATTAAGACCTCGGAAAATATTGTGTGTAATATGGTCACCCATATGTTCAAGTTCTTTAAGGCGAGCAAAATAACTCGCAGGATCATCACTGTGCATCGCTTCACGAAACACATGAGCACCTTTCAACATATTCTCCGATGCTTGAGTGAGAAGTGTGAGAAAGTCATTATCTTTAATGGCAGCCATTAATCCATAACCCCCTGTAAGTTCCAAAGATCTATTTTGGTTTATCTTCGTAAAATAGCACATTTTACACTGAAAACGCAAACAGACTATAGCTTTTCTTGATTTTCCTCATGATGGGGTGTACATTGATTATGGAATCGAGGCAAAATGAGAGGATTGAACCCTTTTGAAGAGAACAATTATTCGCAATGGAACTTTTTTGACAATGAATGAATCCGCACCTGTGATCCATGGTTACATGACTTGGGATCAAGATAAAATAACATACATTGGGACGGAACCACCAACGGTAGAGTTACCCTATGATGAAACCATTGACGGCACAGGTAAATTATATATGCCTGGACTTGTAAACACACACGGTCATGCTGCTATGTCATTGCTTCGTGGTTTTGGCGATGATATGGCACTGCAAGTCTGGCTTCAAGAGAAGATGTGGCCGAATGAGGCTAAATTTACGTCTGGTGATGTCAAAGCAGGTACTTTGTTATCAATATTGGAAATGGTAAAAGGCGGCACGACATCATTCGTTGATATGTATGATCACATGGATCAGGTTGCAGAGGCCGTTACAGAATCGGGTATGAGAGCAGTACTCACTCGGGGCGTGATTGGCTTGTGTCCTCCAGATGTCCAAGCTGCTAAATTACAAGAAGCCAAAACATTTGCTCAAAACTGGCATGGCACAGCGGACGGTCGTATAACGACCATGATGGCTCCGCATTCACCCTATACCTGTCCGCCAGATTACATCGAACGAATTGTAGATGCGGCACATGAGTTAAATTTACCTTTGCATACTCATATGTCCGAGACAGCAAGAGAAGTAGCAGACAATGAACAACAATATGGTGCTCGTCCCGTGGCACATCTGGAGAAATTAGGACTTTTTTCACGTCCCTGTATAGTCGCTCATGCTGTCCATTTAACGGATGAAGAAATCCAAATTTTATCTAAATATGACGTTCGTATATCCCATAATCCAAATAGTAATTTAAAGTTAGCTAGTGGAATTGCCCGAGTTCCAGATTTGCTGCGTGCTGGAATTCTTGTTTCACTAGGGACAGATGGTGCTGCTAGCAACAATAATCTAGATATGTTCGAAGAGATTCGACTGGCAGCCTTATTACATAAAGGGGTATCAGGCGATCCTACAGCAGTTTCTGCCTTCCAAGCTTTACAAATGGGAACGGTGACAGGGGCAAAATCCATTTGGTTGAATCAAATTGGAACGCTGGAAGTTGGTAATAAAGCTGATTTTATTGCCATTGATTCAAATAAACCTCATTTCTATCCTAGAACGAATTTTGTTTCTCATGTCGTGTATGCAGCTAGTGCAGGAGACGTGGTTGACGTATTCGTGAATGGCCGTCAGCTCGTTCGCGGTGGACAATGTTTGACGCTTGACGAAGAGCGAATTAAGTATGATGCGCAGAGAGCCTATATGCGTATCGTTGGTGAGTAGTATGTCGAGAAATTGGAAATGGGTATCAATTGGCTTAGGGAATGTGATTTTGGTTGTCATAATTTCATTCCAGATCAACAATTGGATTCATAAAAGCGAGTGGAAAGCACAGGACAATGCCATTCAATTGGCTAAACAAAACTCAACGATTCAAACGGTAACCAAAGTGGATCGGTTTGTTGGAGATAAGACTAGTTACATTGTATTCGGCAAGGATCCTCAACTCCAAGATATTATCGTATGGGTGACGGAATTTGAAACTCATTCTGAATGGGCTGAGGATGGAATAACAGATCAGGACGCGTCGAATAAAGTGAAAGCGCGTGATCCAGCAAATCAGGTTATTCGAACGACATCAGCTATTTGGTTTGATCAATATGCTTGGGAAGTGTATTACAAGAAGAAGGAAGAACAGGAAACAAGATATTTTTATGATTATTACCGATTTCATGACGGACAATATTTAGATACTTATTCGTTGTCAACTCGTTAAGTTCTTTTACATGATATAACTAGAAGCCTATTCCGGTACCTGTTTGGCAGGTCGGTGGTAGAGCTTCTTTTTTTGTACCCAATACGATGGATTTACTTCCACACATTACATCCGAACGAATAGGAACCTCTATGATATACTTTGTGATGTCATCTGCTATCATGCCTCGACATCATGTCCAATGATGATTTATGAAAGGAGGGCGCTAGATGAAACTACGCCTTTTGCCAATCCTTATGACCGTACTTGTCTCTTCCTTGTTCATGTTCGGTGGTTGGTTCTTATATGATAGTTACGCTCTAGAGAATCCATTATCGGATATAGCTTCGAGGGAGCCCGGTGTTCAACAGGTATCAGTCAATTTGACTACAAACCGTGTAATGGTTCAAGTAACGCTAAAAAACGACGTAGATTTGCGACATTTGTACAATTCTTTGCGCAATGAAGGTGCATCCATTATTGGTGATCGGGAGCTTGTATTGAATATAACGAGCGATAGTGCTCCTGAATTGGAGCAATGGTGGGCATCAGCATTGTTCGATGTAGCCCAAGCAATGGAGACGAGACATTATGCAAGTATCCCGACATCTCTCCAAGCAAGGGCAATGGACAAAATGGGACTTCAGGTGTTTACACAAATGGACGAGTACAACGTCTATGTTTATTTAAAGCAAAATACACAAAGTAAATATGTGATATTGCCACGTATCCCAGCAAAAATGGGGGTGTGGACAAATGAGTAAGTATGGAAAAGAATTGTTGATCGGCATTGTACCCGTCATTCTTGTTTTTCTGGCGTTTATTGGTGTGAATATTGTTCCTTTTTTATTTTTAATGGGGTTCGTAGCTGTATTGTTTTATCTAATGAAAGTTAGAAATGGCGGTCGGGTAGGTGTAAGTCTTGAACGAAATGGGGCGGCTAAATCAGCACCTTCTTTTTTGACCTTTGATGAAATCGGTGGTCAAGAGCGAGCGAAACACGAACTTCGCGAGGCGCTTGATTTTTTGGTCAAGACAGATGGGATGAAAAAGTTTGGGATTCGACCGTTGAAGGGCATTCTGTTAACAGGTCCTCCAGGAACAGGTAAGACGCTGTTAGCAAAGGCATCTGCTCATTATACGAATTCTGTATTTGTGTCGGCATCTGGTAGTGAATTTGTGGAAATGTATGTCGGTGTCGGGGCGAGTCGTGTAAGGGATTTATTCAAGGATGCACGAACTCGTGCAAGCAAAGAAGGAAAGCAGAGTGCAATTGTTTTTATTGATGAAATCGACGTAATTGGCGGGAAACGGGCGGGTGGACAACACCGAGAATACGATCAAACCTTGAATCAATTACTAACTGAAATGGACGGCATTTATTCTTATGATAGCCCACGCATATTGATTATAGCCGCAACCAACCGCATCGAAATGTTGGATCAGGCTCTGCTTCGACCGGGACGCTTCGATCGGCATATTGGTGTTGATTTACCAGATTTGAAAGGCCGTATGCATATTTTGAACATTCATGCAAAGAATAAGCCATTAGCGGAATCTGTCTCGTTGGAAAAAGTAGCAGAGGAATCGTTTCATTTCTCAGGCGCACAGTTAGAGAGTGTAATGAATGAAGCGGCGATTTATGCGATGCGTGAGGATAGCGACAACATTGAACAGAAACATCTGTCGCTTGCGATTGATAAAGTTTTGTTGGGCGAAAAGACCGATCGAGAAGCTACGCAAGCGGAGAAAGAAAGGGTTGCCTATCACGAGCTTGGTCATGCGATTGTCGCAGAAATAGTAACTCCCGGAAGCGTTTCACAGGTATCTCTTAGTCCACGAGGTCAGGCCCTTGGATATGTGAGGCACAATCCACAGCAAGAATACTATTTATATACCAAAGATTATATACAGGAGCAAATTATGATTGCACTTGGTGGAGCAGTTGCGGAGGAAATGTTCTATGGCTGCCGAAGTACGGGGTCACGGAACGACTTTGAGCAGGCACTCCATATGGTCGGCACGATGATCGACTCAGGCTTAACCTCACTTGGCATAGTGGATCGGGATTTAGTATCAAAAGATGAGCTAATGAAACAGAACGCGATGATTACAGATGAGCTGTTTCACCGTACGCGAGAGTTACTGGAACCATTACGCCAAGTTTTCGAATGGTCGATAGCTGTCTTATTGAGGGAAGAGAATTTATCTGGCGATGCTTTTCGCGAGTTACTGGTCCATGTGAAAAAATCGGCTTAGATAATGGTAGGGCTGTACTTTCAGGTTGAATGACTGCCTGCAGGTACGGCTTTTTTCATCATTAACAAACCATCTAAATACGAATGCAAATTCAGGTTAAAACGTGTAAAATAAAGTCGAGATAGTACATATGTTGTTTGATTAGTGGGAGGTTGCCAAGGATGACTAAAAGCAAAATGACGATTTCACAAGTTGTTGATCATATCGAGCAGTCGGTCACGATTGGTTGTTGGTTACATAATAGAAGGTCAAGCGGGAAAATCCAATTTTTGCAACTTCGAGATGGGACGGGATATATACAAGCGGTTGTAGTGAAAAATGAGGTGGCTGAAGCTGTTTGGAATGCGGCTACCCATTTAACTCAAGAAAGCTCGCTATACGTTACGGGTACGATACGTGAAGATATGAGAAGTCAGGGCGGCTTCGAGATGACGGTGCAAGCGATTGAGATCATTCAAATCGCAAACGATTACCCG
>JBILCE010000041.1:0-7218 GCA_044353305.1 Paenibacillus sp. | reverse complement strand
GTCTCCATTTGATGCTGCAACCGAGTTGAGAGCCATTGGCGCAGATTCAGCAACCGCTTGCCCTGGCACACCACTCTTTAGCATCGTGCTCACGCGTGGTTGCATCATCCCCAATGTTTGGACTGATTTTTTCAATATATCCGTCAACCGTTGTTCCGATCCGATGACGGGAAGTTCCGTCGGTTCATTGACACGAACGACTCGACCAACGCTATCCCACGCCACAACAGCGCCTAGCAATTCGGAGACTACACGAAGCGGAACCAAAGTTTCACTGTCACGTACATAAGGAGCGACTTCTACACTGACTGACTTGCCATTCATCGTCTGAATCGTCTTTGAACCGACGATCAACGTTATTGATTTCTCCTCCCGCGTCAGCCCAATCGTTGACCTTCCATTATTCGAGGGGAGCCACTCCACCTTGGCGCCTAACTTCTCTGCTAAATCTTGGAGGGATACCATGGTAGTGCCTTTCTCCATTCGTGGAACAGCGCTTAATTCCATGAGCGAACCACTAACCGAAACTTGAATGCTTTTGTCTTTAACTGCTCGAATATATTTCGTGCTAATGCCAATCACTAGCGATACAACCAATACAAATGCGATTATAAGGGGGAACACGTTCATTTTTTTCTTAAACCATAACATGTTCAATTCCTCCTCGGTCCATATTCATTATTTTCATTGTACTCCATAGACACAAGTGGTTTCCAAAAAGTTGCAGACCAATGAAGATATTTACGGGGATGACAATAGATCTAATGGATGGCCTCTGCTAATTCTTTGTTAAAATCCCGCTTGAGTTCTCAATCCCTAAAATGAGAAAAACCCATGTCTCAACATTCTCTGTAAATGGTTGTGTGGTCCCTTCCATTTTACACGAATCAGACATGGGCATCTCAATTTATGAGCTATGACCTTCAATAAAATACACGACTATTCGTACCAATAGCCTTTAATACCTTTTTCCGCACGAAGTAGTGCTTCCAGGTAATAATAGTCACCCCAGATCATATAGTCATCTGGCGATTCGCCTGCACGCACACTATATGAACCTCGTTCTATAAAACCTTGTGCATTTGGTTTGTCGATTGTCGAATAATGATCAACTAAACCTTGAATAGATCGTTGGAAGCCTTGTTGGAAGAAGCCACGATCTGGGTCGTTAGCAGGTAAATGTTCAATTATTTCGAGTAATCCCGCCGAAGTAATCGCTGATGCTGACGAATCTCGTTTCGTGTCGTTCGTTATCGGCGCTTTGAAGTCCCAATATACAACACCATCTTGAGGAAGCCGTTCCAAGAAATAACGAGCAAGTCGTTTTGATGTTTCCAAAAAGTTTGGATTTTTTGTGTATCTATAAGAAAGTGCGAACCCGTAAATTCCCCAAGCTTGACCACGTGTCCAAGTGGAACCGTTTTGATACCCCTGATGTGTTGCCCCTCGCAAGGATTCACCCGTTTGTTGATCAAAATAAAAAGTATGATAGGAAGAGTCGTCCCCACGTATTAAGAAACGGCGGCTTTGGTCGGCATGAATGGTTGCTACCTCAAGATATTTCGGATTACCTGTTTGTTCATAGGCCCAATACAGTAGCGGTAAATTCATCATGCAGTCAATAATAATTCGACCACCGTTATTCGGGTCGTCTTGTTCGCCCCAAGCCTGAATGATCTTTATATTTTCCCGCCAGCGCCCCATGAGATGGTCTGCCGCATCAAGTGTTAATTGTCGCGCAGACTCATCACGTTCTACGATCCACTGTGCTTTCGAAGAAAGTGAATAGAGAAAACCAATGTCATGATGATCCAAGCGGGTTTTTGCTTGCAAACGCTCTCGAAAACTATGTACAGTTTGTCTTGCCGCATCCCTGAACAAATCGTCCTTTGTATACTCGTAACAAAGCCATAAAATACCAGACCAAAATCCATTCGTCCAATCATTATTGTCATTCAATTTGTACTCACCATTTTCACTTACGTGAGGAAACAGATGACCAAACCGTTCGATATTTGCCCTCGTTTTTTTTACAGCATCATCAATTGCATGTGTCAACATTAAAATTGTCTCTCCTCTAACTTTAATATCAGTTTAAACGTTTAAATATTTATGTTAATGAAATGCTAATAGAGTTTGATATATCTGTCAATATCTATCTATTAGCATTTCCATTCCATAATTTTATTCCTACAATCTTTGATGCTTACTGGCTCGAAACAATCTGCCGAAATGATTGCTGTTGAAGATGCTCAATTGTCATCCCATTTATTCTGCAACTGATTGTATATCACCCAGATATCGAATTCACTCCAAATAAACCAAAAACATCAACGTTTTTCTTGGTCAATTTATCGGAAAACTAACGCAAGGATAATGGATAATAGTGAGAAGGAAAGACCAAGCAAGTACAAGAACGATACCGTCTGTGTTTGAGACAGTCCCCACTTCATCAAGGTGTGATGTGTGTGCAATTTGTCTGCTTTGTGTAACCCTTGTCCATTTAAAAAACGACGAATAAATACTTGAACCGTATCAAAAATAGGAACTCCTACAGCAAGTACGGGTACGAAAATGGAAATAATAGTCGTACTCTTGAATGCACCATCAAGCGCTAAAACTGCCAAGGTATATCCTAAAAAAATCGCACCCGCATCACCCATAAATATTTTTGCGGGATGAAAATTGTACAACAGAAAAGCTCCACAACTACCCGCAAGGATAGCTGCAAGGATAGCCGAGTCCATTTGGCCCTTCATTAGTGCCACGATCAAAAGTGTAAACGCAGAAATCGTCACAATTCCAGATGAAAGTCCATCTACACCATCTATAAAGTTAACCATATTTGTAATACTAAATACCCACAACATCGTAGTTAACCACATCAGCCAAACAGGGAAGATAAACATACCTTGCCCAAACAAATTAGATATCCCTTCAAACTTGATGTGAAACCAAATTGGCACAGAAGAGACAATAATGTAAACGAGCAATCTTGGCCAAACAGGGAACTCGCGCCCTTTGGTTTTAAACCAGTCATCAACAAGTCCCATTATTAAAAGTGGCGTCCCGCCCACAATTAACGTTAAGGCACGATTAGAGAAACCATCAAATATGAGTATTGGGATGATGATGCCTAAAAAAAGAGCAATGCCGCCCATGAGCGGTATCGGTTTTGCATGAATTTTGCGCTTGGTTGGTTTGTCGACGAACTCAAGCTTGGTCGCCCATCTTTGAATAAAAGGAACAAGCAGAAACACAAGCACGAATGAAGTCAACAGAGAAAGGACATAAAGCATGTGGAAACTCCCTTATAAACGTCATAATTAAACTTATTAATTCAACCCTTAGTAGTATACACCTGCTTTATTAAAATCGTCAAAGCAAGGTTTTCCACCTATCGACACCCAAAAACCTCCCATCAGCAAAAAATGCCGATAAGGAGGTTATCTGTACTAGCTCTTACATGCCGAGCCACTGTTTAAACAGATGTTTTGTCGTGTCAGCATTAATGGCCGCAATCGAGGTAGTAAGCGGAATTCCTTTTGGACAGGAACGAACGCAGTTCTGCGAGTTACCACAGCCTTCAATACCACCATCTTCCATCAATGCCTCTAGACGCTCATGCTTGTTCATTTCACCAGTCGGATGGGCGTTAAATAAACGCACTTGCGAGATTGGTGCTGGACCCATAAAATCGGATTTATCATTGACGTTAGGGCATGCCTCTAGACATACTCCGCAAGTCATGCATTTTGATAATTCATATGCCCACTGGCGCTTTGATTCAGCCATGCGCGGTCCTGGTCCAAGATCATAGGTACCATCAATAGGAATCCAAGCTTTTACCTTTTTCAATGAATCAAACATGCGGCCACGATTGATAACGAGATCACGAACGACAGGGAACGTACTCATTGGAGAAAGCCGAATAGGTTGTTCTAATTTGTCAACCAGTGCCGTACATGCCTGTCGTGGCTTACCGTTGATAACCATGGAACATGCTCCGCAAACTTCTTCTAGACAATTCGACTCCCAGCAGACAGGTGTGGTTGCCTCACCTTGGGCGTTCTTCGGATTGCGCTGCACTTCCATTAATGCAGAGATCACATTCATGTTTGGACGATAAGGGATTTCAAATTCCTCGGTATATGATTTACCTTCCGGCCCATCTTTACGAGTCACGATAAAAGATATTGTTTTTTTGTCACTTACCGTGTTTGCCATCTCTTAATTTCCCCCTTTCTTATCCGATGAATAATCCCGAATCCGTGGTTGAATGAGCGAGATATCGATGTCTTCGTACGAAATCTTCGGCCCTTCTGGTGTATACGTAGCAATTGTGGATTTCATGAATTGCTCATCATTTCGATCTGGGAATTCCGGCTTGTAATGTGCTCCGCGGCTTTCATTTCGAAGAAGCGCACCCATTGTCATGGCTTCCGCAAGTTCGAACATGTTCCAAAGTTGACGCGTAAATGCGACTCCTTGATTGTTCCAACGTGCTGTGTCGGTAATATTTATGCGACCGTAACGTTCTTTCAGTTCCTTGATTTTATTGATCGTATCTTGCAGTTTCGCATTGGTACGAACGACAGTCATGTTGTTATTCATCCACTCGCCAAGCTCCTGATGTAAGACGTAGGCATTTTCGCTACCTTCCATCTTGAGCAATCGTTCATAGCTACCCTCGTATTTCTTCTTGTAGCCATCGAAAAGTGAACTTGGCATGTCAGCTGCATGCTTCTTAACGCCTTTAATGTACTCAATCGCCTTAGGCCCCGCTACCATACCCCCAAAAATCGAGGACAACAGGGAGTTTGCTCCTAGTCGATTGGCGCCATGATATTGATAATCACATTCGCCACAAGCAAACAATCCCGGGATATTCGTCATTTGATTGTAATCTACCCATAGACCACCCATCGAATAATGAATCGCCGGGAAGATTTTCATTGGGATTTTCCGCGGGTCATCTCCCATAAATTTCTCGTAAATTTCAATGATGCCGCCGAGTTTGACATCTAGTTCCTTCGGATCCTTATGGGACAGGTCGAGGTAAACCATGTTCTCGCCATTAATACCCAACTTCTGATCTACACACACACTAAATATTTCGCGTGTGGCAATATCACGTGGGACAAGGTTACCATACGCAGGATATTTTTCCTCGAGGAAATACCACGGTTTACCATCTTTATAAGTCCAAATTCGTCCACCCTCGCCGCGCGCGGATTCCGACATCAGACGAAGCTTGTCATCACCTGGTATTGCAGTAGGGTGAATCTGAACGAATTCCCCATTCGCATAATTGACACCTTGCTGATAAATGGCACTTGCCGCAGTTCCTGTATTAATAACTGAGTTCGTTGTTTTACCAAAAATAATACCAGGACCGCCAGTGGCCATAATGACAGCATCTGCGTTGAAAGTATGAACTTCCATGCTCCGGAGATCTTGGGCAGCGATTCCACGACAAATCCCCTCGTCATCTACTACGGCTCCAAGGAATTCCCAATGCTCATACTTTGTAACCAATCCTGCCGATTCCCAACGACGAACCTGTTCATCAAGAGCATAAAGCAACTGCTGACCTGTAGTAGCGCCTGCAAATGCAGTACGAGAATGCTTTGTTCCTCCGAAACGACGGAAATCAAGCAATCCCTCAGGAGTCCGATTGAACATGACGCCCATTCGGTCCATCAAGTGAATAATGCCAGGCGCCGCTTCACACATTGCTTTAACAGGTGGTTGGTGAGCCAAGAAGTCCCCACCATAAATCGTATCATCAAAATGCTCCCAAGGAGAGTCTCCCTCACCCTTAGTATTGACCGCACCATTTATGCCGCCCTGAGCACAAACAGAGTGAGAACGTTTCACAGGTACAAGTGAAAATAACAATACATTGGCCCCAGCCTCTGCAACCTTAATAGTTGCCATAAGACCAGCAAGTCCGCCACCTACAACGATTACATTTTGTTTCGCCATTTCGTTCACCCCTTATTTCGTCATAACCGGAGTCGTTTCGAACTCAGAACCGGTAAACGCGTAAAGCGATAATATAAACATAATAGACATTAAGACGAATACGCCCATCCAAACGAAAGTAGACACTTTTTGTGCACGCGGGCCAATCGTAATACCCCAGCTTACAAGGAAAGACCACATACCATTCGAGAAGTGGAACGTTGCAGCTAAGATTCCAGCAACATAGAACGCGAAGAACAATGGATTAGTTGCAATTTCATGCATTTTTACACCAATTTCCATCTGTTCAACATTCCCTAATGTGATCTGGAAACGTGTTTCGAAGAAGTGCCACGCTACAAAGATTAACGTGAGTACACCTGTCACACGCTGTAGCATGAACATGAGGTTACGGTAGTAGCCGTAGTTCGAAACATTGTTTCGAGCGGTATACGCGACATATAGCCCGTATATGCCGTGGTAGAGCAAAGGTAACCAAATCCCGAAGATTTCAAGTCCAAGTACCAGTGGAAGACCGTGTAACCACTCCACATGCTCCAGGAAGCTGTCATGACCACCTTTGAATGCACTGTAATTGGTCAGCAGATGCTCGATTAGAAAAAATCCGACCGGCACAACGCCGAGCAGCGAGTGAATCTTTCGGTACAAATATGAATTGCCGCCCATGTAAACATAATCCCCCTGTCCGATTGTTAAATCTTCTACTATCTTACCCTTATATCGCTTATAATGGAATTACCAATTTCTTATATGTTGTTATGCAAATATAGCATAAGAGGGGATCGTCGATGGAGAATCTAGATATTTTTACCGTAGTGGTGGAGCAACAGAGTTTGAATCGAGCCTCTCGCATCTTAAATTTATCGCAGCCCGCACTGTCACGCAAAATCGCCAGACTGGAAACAGAGCTTGGAGTCGAACTGTTTGTCCGAAAAGGGAAGCGCCTGGCTCTGACCTCCGCCGGTCGTGTGTGTTATGACTATGCAGTGAGTCAAAAAAAGCTCGAGAACGAATTTATGCAAAGTTTATCCATATATCGAACGGGAAACGTTCCTGCAGGTCTAACCATTGGAGCGAGTTTAACTACTTTACAGTGGTCACTTCCCGAATTAATTTCACTCTACACAAGGGAGTATCCACAAACGGACATAAAAGCCATAACCGGTAAAACACATGAAATTGTTACGCTCATACAAGAACAAAAAGCCGACATCGGTCTGGTGGCTTCCT
>JBILCE010000039.1:0-7279 GCA_044353305.1 Paenibacillus sp. | reverse complement strand
AGGAAACTGCCTCTTGTACCGCATTCAAGAGACCTTTATCGGAGAATGAAACGTGGGATCCAATTTTGACCATAATCAACATCCTCTCTGCGGGGAAAAAATACCCAAAATCCTCCTCCATTGTACTCGCAAACGTGAAATAAATCTAGGAATGGGTTATAATTTTAGAAGATTCATACACGAGGTGGGAATAAACAGATGAACCCGTTCTTAATGTGGTTTTTAATCTTTTGGGCATGTGCATTGCTGTTTTTTTTGGCGGTCGGCGGATATTTTATGTTTCGCAAGTTTTTTAAGGTGCTTCCAATGGCGGATGGTAAGTCGAAGCTAGATCGGCAAAACGAATGGCTAGAACGGGCACGCGGAATGTGGACCGACGATGCGAAGGCGTTTCTCGATGAATTGGTTAGTCCGGTTCCCTCGGCTTTTCGTGATATAGCTCGCCACTCCATTGCAGCCAAGATCGCAGAAGTTGCTCTAGAATACGGTGCCAGCGAAATCAATCGCGACCACTGCTTACGCGGATACATTCTCGCTACGCCACAACGCGATTACAATAGTCTAATTCAATTTCTGGACAAGCGTGGTATCGATTATTCGCCATATAAGGACATGCTAGGTGTGAAATGATGATCACTGCTTTTCATTTCGTCTAAAACCCGACTCACTATCTGTCGTTCATTGAAACTGACAGATATGTTTTTCATTTGCTGTAAGGTTTCATGGCCTTTTCCTGCAAGTAGAACGATGTCATCTGGACGGGCATTAGACAACGCATAACGAATGGCTTGCGACCGTTCCTGGATGCTAATATAGTCTCCGTTAACGTTGTTTAAACCGTATTCGATCTCACGTATAATGTCCAATGGATCTTCACTTTTGGGGTTATCGGTAGTCACCACAGTGAAATCAGCGAGCCTACCGGATATCTCACCCATTATTCGTCTCTTCTCGATATCGCGTTCCCCTGGACAACCAAACACACAAACGATTCGCCCTCTTGCGTTGACCTTCAGCATGTTTAGAATCTTCTCAAGACTGTCCGGAGTGTGTGCGTAATCAATCATGACATCAAAATTCAAACCAGTCTCGATAAATTCTGTTCGTCCAGGAACATAGGCGTGCTGCAAACCATCACGGATCGCATCATTCGAAATGCCAATCAGACTACAGGCTCCAGCAGCAGCCAATGCATTATATATATTGAAAAGTCCCGGCATGTTAAGACAAACCTGAATAGGTCCTGTTGGTGTCTCAATGATAAAACTGGAGCCATCACTCCGTAACGTCAAATCGGTAGCTCGAAAATCAGCCGGTTGGTTAATTCCGAAAGTCTTAATCGAGCATGTTGCTTGCTCGGCAATTTGCCCTGAATGTTCACAATCCGTATTAATCAAACCTTGCTTGCACATGCGGAATAACCTGGCTTTCGCGTTCAGATAGTCCTGCATATCCTTATGCTCGGTCGGACCAATATGATCACGCGTCAGGTTAGTAAA
Organism: Paenibacillus sp.; assembly: GCA_044353305.1. Taxonomy (GTDB): domain Bacteria; phylum Bacillota; class Bacilli; order Paenibacillales; family NBRC-103111; genus JBILCE01. The sequence goes on along the minus strand of JBILCE010000039.1, from coordinate 5,780 downwards.
GATGCCAATATCAAATTCGGTATAATCCACCCGATTACGGGCCAGTCCCTGGGATGAAACCTCCATAACTGCATGTTCTATATGCTGATCAACCATTTTTGAGAAAAGCTCTTGTAATTCTAGGGACTCCGGTGTAGTTAGACTAGAGGGGGTGCTTTTCTGATCTATCACATTGGCTACGGTTCCAATTAGACCGGATGTCTTCCCAGCCGCACCAAGAATCGAGCGGATCATGTGAGTGGTCGTGGTTTTCCCGTTTGTCCCGGTTACACCTACCACTTGCAGGCGACTTGACGGACTATCGAAAAATATATGCGAAACATGTGCCAACGCCTTTCGGGTATCGACCACAGTGATGAACGTAATATGCTGACATGCTGGGTCATTCAAGGCTTCCACGGACCGTTGGACCACAATGGCACTTGCCCCTTTGTCCACCGCGCTCTGAATATAACGATGGCCGTCTGTATGAAAGCCTTCTACACAGATGAAAAGAGACCCCGCTTCTACCTTTCTAGAGTCATAAGCAATATTGGAAATCTCAATATCCAGGTTGCCCCTGTAAGAAATAAAATCAAGCCCCTGTGCCAGATCTATAAGCTTCATCCGTAGCTCCTATTAAAAATGAATGTATGATTTCAAAGTATATCATATTTAGCATAATACCAGTGTTGTTTTAAGCTGAGCGTCACCATTTGACCCTCGAAATTACCGCCGCACACCATAGATTTGCCTCAAATGCTCAGCTATAGAGGTAAACGAAAAGCTGCCTAGTACGTCTTCAAGCTTATGACGAGTACCGCCCACATTATAGTAATGGATGAAGTGTTCCTTAACCGGAAGCTGCAATTGGGGTTCGTTCGGGTTTACCTCCCGCGGGTGCAGATACACAATAGAAGGACTTCCCTCTCGATTCGCCTTGCGAATCGCTTGCTTGATCAACCAGCTAGGGAAAAATCGAAAATAAAATCCGCCGGAATATCCTACATTACGGTTTAATAGTCGCGTCACAGACATCGGTACCTCGTAGAGCTGTAACTCCCTCCCATTGACTATAGGATGGTGGATGTGCCTAGGTGCCGTAGGGATGCCATACAGGAAAGTTTTTACTGGGAAAATACTCGCATCATACTGAAGTCCTAGCTCTTCCAACACCTCTAAATAATCCAAGTTGCGTTCCACGATCGACCATGATGGCGCGCGATAGCCCCTTACTTGGTGTCCGACAATTTGCTCTAGAATATCAATCGATCGTTTAACATCGTCATGGAACTGTTGTCTAGTCTGCTTGTACGCTAACTCATGCGCGTAACCATGTGATGCCACTTCATGCCCCTGCTCCGCAATCTTGCGCACGACGTCCGGATAGTGTTCCCCGATATATCCCAAAGTAAAAAAAGTCGCCTTCGATCCTGTCCTTGCACACAGATCGAGCAATACATCCATATTCGCACGAAAATTAGATCCCAAGCTAAGATCCGGCCGAACACCGTCGTAATTAGCATGGAACCATTCCTCGATATCAAACGTAAGCAGGTTGGTCGTCAAGGTAGCTTTCTCCCTTTTATCGCGAACGATGTGCTAAATAAACGCGGCACCACACCTTGCTGGCGCCCTTTCGTCACGACTTTCAATGGGTGGTACATATTAAGAAACTCTATGTCTTCGAAGCCCAATTCCTTATAAACTTTACTCAACTCAGACGTCGTATACATCTGATCAAACTTCTTGCTTTTCTCAAACAAACGCAATACTTTACGCTGCACAGAGCCGCGGTTTAACGTTTGAATCAACATCGTTCCACCGGGCTTCGTTACGCGAGCTAGTTCTTGCAGAACCGCTCGATAATCCTCAATCAACTGAATAACCCCGATACAAAGCACGACATCAAATTTCCCATTCTCAAATCCAAGCGCGGTCAAATCATCAGCCCGTGTGATCAGGCCCCTTGACGCTGCAAATTCCAAGCTCTTCTCCGAAAAATCGACCCCATACACCTGATTGCGTCCCACAAGTGGTTCGCTGAACGCACCTACTCCGCATCCCGCATCGAGTACCTGCTTATCGCTTAGCTCTCCTAGCCAGCTCAATGTATGAGCGCGTTGCATATAGAAGCTCTCTTCATTGAAATAATCGGACGCCTGAACGGATGCCCCGTGAAGCTCAGCCTTTTTGTCAAAATAGTTCTTCCAATTCGAGTTCTTCATCCTGCATATCCTCCGCTTATTGACCCCAATTATAGTTAAGGCATGACATACTTGATTACCTTTTTGCCGGCTATGTTCGTAATAAAGGTTGGCGCGACTTTCCACAACGAAACCGCGAGACTCAGACTCTGCTTATCGGGACCACCGGCTGAACCGCTACCATCGCCAAAAGTAGAATACGTGAGCTGTTCCGGCCGAGCGCCCCATTGTTGCTTATATTTATAAGTGCCTGATCCTGTCTGCGATCTACCTAAATCCAGAAACCGTAAACCCCTACCCCTACCATGTTTGACCGCTTCCCAGTACATGTAATTATTCACATACTTCTGATTATACTCCACCAAAGTCGCCCCATAAGGATAGTATAAGGTCTCATTACCGGGGCTAGCGAGCAACAACATCCCCCCCACGACATCACCAGTCTGTTTATCAAGCACAGTCATCAGCGATGCATGGTCAGGTAAATCGAGCAAGAACCGCTTAAAAAATCGAATATCCGGGGCGGGTGAGCCCAGTTGCTTCATTCTTTGCACATAAACGCGATAAAAGGCATGCAAATGTGCAGGATCAAACGAAACGTCAAACCAAGCTTGCTTGTATACTTTACGCACGTGATTGCGATTGCTACTCGTCGATAATGCGAGGACGGCTTCCTCCCCACCATCGAGCGGTAAAACGAACGTGTGATTGTTCACATTGACTCGCCAATTAGGCCGATCCACAGTCTGATTCTTCAGCCGAAGCTCGACATATCTCCAGGAATGTTTGCGACAGAGCTCCTCTAATGAATCCACGGCGAACTGAAACGACTCTTGACTGTCCGCACAAATGTCTAAGTAATTCAGAAACGGAAGCGAAACGCCTACTTTGGACAAGGAAAGATTCCGCCCAGCAACTAACGGTATAATCGCATGGATCCGGTTACCCTCATCTACAATCGCCTTATAGTGGCACTCATAACCAAACGAATCCAACAAAATCCCGCGGATCGAAAGCGTATGAAACACCGTTCCATTCGCCCATGCAAACCGGTCCCATTCATCCCGGAGGGCTTCATGAAAATCCACGCACCTCAACATCCGCCGCCCTACCCTTTCAGCCAAAGAATTACGCCGATCATGATAAACGCGCAACCCGCCCATTTCATAAGCGTAATCTGTTCATGAAACACATAGATCGAGACGAACAGCAGCAAGATATACTGGATACTCGACACGAACGTCACATAGCTCAGATCAAACTGCGATAAGCAATAGATCCACAAAAACGCAGCCAAGGCATAGATAAAAAAGCCCGCTAAGATCATCGGTGACGATACATATCCAAGCAAAATGGTTAAAAGAGTTCCTTCAAACTGGACAGTCCGACTACCGAGCTTCAATAGAGCACTTCCGGCGACGGTCATAGTAGTACTTCCGAAAAGCATGAGATATTTTAGGATGACCGTTCCCCTTCTTTCATTTTCTTCTCAAGTTGCTCCATCTTTAGCTTCAGTAAGCCTAACTCTTGCGTTAGCGTCTTATTGTGCATCTTCATGCCTGACAAGCTCACACTCATATGTAGTAACAACAAATACGCACATGTGATCAATATAGCAAAAAAAGCCGACGGGGCATAATCAACGCCAATTAATCGCGAGAACGCTTCCATCAACCCAGTAAACATCGACATCACCAATGTGAACAAGCCGATTAAGAACCACACCAATGAATACTTTTCCCGAATATACCTCGCTTTGACCATCAAGAAAACGGAAATGATCAGAAACAGACTAAAAATAACACCTAACAATTGAATACTATGGATCGTAGCGGTTTCCATCTATGATCACCACCTTGTCCGAATAAAGGAAAATAGAATCGAAAGAATCACCTTCGCCATATAATAAGGGCTTTTGATTAATGTAATGGACGATTTCCCGTGCCCTCTTTCTTTCATTTCGACGCCCACTTCGCTGATTCGCAGACCGTGCTTATTAAGCAATACTATCGCATCCGGCTCTGGATAATCATCGGCATAGTGTCTACTTAACAATTCAATACAACTCCGATTGTACAGACGAAACCCAGACGTGCTATCGGTAACTTTAATGCGAATAAGAATACGGAATAGATAATAAAAGATCTTAATGCCCAATCGACGAGACCATGACGTGCGAAACGAACGAATGTCTAGAAAACGAGAACCAATCACCATGTCGCTTCCCGTTTGCACCATCATTTGGAACAGCTTGTCCACTTCCTTGGGCAAATGTTGCCCATCGCCATCAATCTGCACCAAATGTGAATAACCATGTACGCGTGCGTACTTAAAGCCGGTCTGCACGGCGCCACCGATGCCCAAATTATGTGGCAAATCAACCACCATGACTCCAGCCGCTGATTTCGCAACAGTCGATGTAGAGTCTAATGAGCAATCGTTAATCACGAGAATATCCGCTTCCGGCACGTACGTCCGAACGTCATGAATGACTTTTAAGACATTGTTTTGCTCATTAAACGCGGGAATTACGATGAGGGTTTTGATTTTTTCCATGGCAGCATCCCCGAATAGGTAGTGGCGAATAATAGTACAACGCGAATCAATCGTTCCAGGCCGTAAGCACAGATGATGTAGATAAAAGGAAGCGCCGGCGCCTTATAGCGATAGAAACCATCAATGAAGAAAATGATGCAGAACACGAAGACGGATAGAAAGACCAACCACACAATTGACATTTTTCGCCATTGCTTCGACAACATTGCCGAAACCGTTCCCACTATGAACAAGACCGTGGGCAACACATCGCCTAAGAATTTCTTCAGACCTGCCTGGCTCGTCAAATCTGTATTCAACACCCAATAGCCGAGAAAACCGACCATTCTTCTACCATACAGAACAAGAATATGGTCGAAATTGTGAATAAAAAAGCTCAGCACCAAACTGTTGCCAATATTAATCGTGTAATCCGGCTTAAATACATAGTCGAGTGAAGATGGTTTATCGTATACCCAACCTTTTGCATATACATTATACAATACTTTCTTCGCATTAAACTGCATAGATGAAAAAAGAGGTTCCAATTTTCCCGCAAAAACAATGTATATTCCTGCAACCAAAACTGACGTCACTAGACCGCCGATCACGAATCGGTGCCTTTTTAGGAAACGCCACACCTTGCCCCAATCCAGATACAACCCAATATAGATCAAGATGAAAAAGAGCGAAACGATCCCCGTCGGACGGAAGAAAAAGAGAAACACCGACGCTACGAGAAACAAATTGCGGTACATCCTTTTGCGCGTTTCCATGACCTTCAACAATAAGTATACCGTGAGTAGCAGGAGAAGAATGAAAAAGCTATCCGACAAAATATAAACGGTCCAGATGGCAATATTCCAAGCATTGTAATAGAGAAGTGCCGCTATGAGCGCTGTTAGACGATTAAACAACTTGCGGGCAATTAGGTACACAAGAATGACGCCAAGTCCAGTTGCAAAGCTTTGAATAAACAAAATAATTGTCTCGTGTTTAAAGATATAAAGCAAAATAGCCAGTAAAAGATTGTAGCCTAAATACATAATTTCATCCATA
>JBILCE010000242.1:0-7370 GCA_044353305.1 Paenibacillus sp. | reverse complement strand
CATCCTTGCGCTCGCTCTTGTGTTCTCCATGTCCGCAACCGTAGCATCCGCTGCAGTTCCAACTGACACACAAGGTAGATACGATGCTCTAGCAGCAGTTGGTATCTTTGATGGCGACGGTACAGGTGCTAATCTTAACGGGGATATGACCCGTGAACAACTTGCAAAGATCGTTACAAAAGTAGCAAACTTGGCAGTAGAAGCAGATGGTCAAGTAGCTGCAACAGGCTTTAGCGATGTAGCAACTGATCGTTGGTCTGCTGGTTACATCAACGCAGTGAAGAAAGCTGGTTTCATGCAAGGTGTTTCTGACACTTCGTTTGATCCAACAGGCAAAGTCACAATTGAGCAGTTAGCAACTGTTCATTCCCGTGTACTTGGATTAACGATCAACGCTTCGGATACAGTAGTAGGAAACGTTAGCGGTTGGGCAAAAGGTTTTGTAGCAGCAGCAATCAAAGCTGGCTTGATCTCCGCTCAAAGCGATTACACAGCAGCTGCGAAGCGTAGCGCGCTTGTAGACGCAACGTTTACTGCAATTGCAGCAACAACTCCAAATCCAGCTATTGCGTCGGACGTATCAAGCCTAGCAATTGGTGGAACAGCTAAAGTAACGGTTTCCGGCGTTACGGCGAAAGATAAAGTAGCATACTCCGTAGATAAGAACGGAACGATTGATAGCAAAGGTAACTTCTTAGCTACAGCGTCCGGTCCATCTGTGGTAACAGCAAGCATCAACGGTACAAAAGAAGTGTCCGTAACGATCAACGTATACGGCGTAGCAGCAGCAATCCAATTGGCTGCAACTTCTTCAGTACCTGCTAACAACACAACAACTGGAACCATTACGGCAACAATCGTTGACGCAAGTGGTAACAAAGTAGCAAACTATAACGGTTCGATTAACCTAGTAGTTGCTAGCGGTAACGCTGTAGCACTTTCTGCTACAACTGCAGCAGCAACCAATGGTGTAGCAACTGTAAGCTTCAAATCTGCGATAGCAGGTTCATCCCTTCTTAGCGCAAGTGCAGCAGGTCTAACAGGAACAACGCTTTCCGTTACAACGGTAGCTCCTAAACTTGCTAGCGTAGCGTTGTCTGCAGATATTTCCACAATCGCTGCTGATGGTGTAAGTAGCTCTGCGATCACTGTTGCTTACAAAGACCAAGCAGGCGTAGCGATTGCATCATTGCCTGCAGGTTTCGCTGTAACATTTACTAATTCAAACACTTCAATTGGTAGCTTATCCAATTCATCCAATAGTGGAACAACATTTACATCAACAACCAACATTGGTTCGACTAACATTTCAGCAACATTAGCTGCTACAACAGCGGCAGACGTTGCAGGAATCTCTGTAGCTCCAATCGCAATCAACACTGCAATTATCGGATCACCTTATAAGTTGGCAATCGATCCAATTGCTGATGCATATGCAGCAGGTGCTACTAGCACAACACAAACGGTTAAAGTTCGCGTACTTGATGCAAACGGCAACCAAGTAACAGGCATTCCTGTTTCTGTATCATTGACTGAAGCAAGTGGTACAGTTTCAAATCCAGTACCGGTTCTTTCAGTTAAAGGTGTTGCTACATTCACAATAACCAATACTGCTGCTGAGAGCGTAGCTTACACAGCTGCTGCAACTGGTCTTGTGTCCGCAACAGCAACTGGTAAGTTCCTTGCAGGCCCGGTTCATACTATTAGCTTAACAGCAACTCCAGCAGTTATTGCTGCGAATGGTTCAGCTACTAGCACATTGAAAGCAACACTTAACGATCAAAGCGGTAACGCACAAACAGCTGGATCGTTCAGCGTGAAATTTAGCAAAACAACAAACAACAATGCAACAGCAGCATTTACAGACTCGACAGTAGCATCTGCTAATGGTGAAGCTTCTGTAACAGTTGTTTCGACAACAAATGCAAACGTAACTGACACTTATACAGTAACGTTAACACGTGCTGATGGTACAACAGCAACAGCAACAGCAAATGTTACAACAGCAATTATTGGAACAGCTAACAAGCTTTCTACTCCAGTATTAGCAGCAAATAGTGCTACAGCAGGAACTGACGTAACGGTAACTGTTAACGTCCAAGACTCTAATAACAGCACGGTAACATATGAGAATGGCCGTACAGTTTCCTTGGCAGTATTAGAAGGAACAACTACAGTGAATACATTGACTGCGTCGACAGTTAATGGTGTAGCAACATTCAAGCTTAACTTGACTAAAGCTGCTACTTTCACTGTAAAAGCAACATCTGCAGGCTTAACGGATTCCCAAGCGAGTGGACAGTTAGCGATTTCAGCTGCAGCAGCAAAATCCTTGAAGCTGACAGCAGATTCCGCAACAATTGCAGCTGATGGACAAACTGCAATTAACGTAACTGCTACAGGCCTTGACGCATACGGTAACACGGCATCATTGAACCTTGCTAACGTAAGCATCACAGCAAGTGGCACAACGTTTGGTGCAACTACAGCTGGTAACACTAATGCAGTAAAAGTATTCACAGCTTCCACTGTACCTGGCGTGACTACATTCACAGCTACAAACACAACGGATGCATTAGCTTCTGCAACTGCAACTGTAACAACTGTATTGACTGGTGCTGCATCGCAGCTAACAGTTGATCCAATCACAGCTGTGAATGCAGGTTCTGCACAAACTGTGAAAGTGTATGTGAAAGACGCTAACGGCAACCTTGTAACATCTTACAATGGTGCAGTAACCTTAGCTGCGACTGGCGGTGCTGTAGTAACATCCCCGGTGAACGCATCTAAAGGTATTGCAACATTCACAGTTAACAGCGCTACAGCTCAAACTGTAACTTACACTGTAGGTATTGCAAGCCCAGCATTGAGCGCAACAGCAACTGGCGTATTTAACCCAGGAGCTGCAACACAAATTACAACTAGTGCTTCACCAGCTAGCATCATCGCAGACGGTTCAAGCATCACTACAATTACTGTTAAAGCACTTGATGCTAACGGTAACGTGGTAACTGCTGAGAACGGAACAGCTACAATCACGATCCCAACAGGCAATGATTATGCTTCCTTGTTGGCAACAACAGCTCAACTTACTAACGGTGTTGGCACAGTAAATGTTCGTGCGAAAACACTTGTTGGAACAGCTAACGTAACAGCGTCTTACACTGTTATTGGTGCAACTACTGCCGTAACAAGCACAGTAGCTGTTAACACAGTAGCAGGCGCAGTAAGTGCGTCATTGTCAACTGTTAATGGATTTAATAATCAATCTTCTTCACAAAATCAAAATGTTTTTGTTGTAGAAGTATTTGTCAAGGATGCTTATACAAATGCTGTAACTGGCCTTCAAACACCTGACTTTGCAGTAACCGTAGCAGGCGCACCTCAGCAAATTAACAACATCTTTAATCAAGGTAACGGTTTATATATCTTTACTGTAACCGGTAATTCAAATGATGTAGTTGTAGTTAAGGTGAATGGTGTAACTCTCACAGCTACAACGACTATTCAATAATTATTAATCCCTAATTAAGCAGGTAGGTTCCTTGTGAACCTGCCTGTTTTTTTATTTTCAATTCTATTCTCTACATATTCCCCGAATTTATTCCCTAGAAAGTTTCTGTTATACAACCAAATCATAAGATTCTTCCCATAAGGTTGTACGAGTCGATTCCGTTATGGCTGTTATACTAATGCTACACCCGAAAGAGGAGGGATAATGAATGGCAAAAGGAAAAAAGACGCTGATTCCCGAATGTAAAAGTGTGTTGGATAGTCTAAAGTATGAGATTGCAGCTGAGCTTGGATTGCCAGTCGGTAAAGATATGCCGCAACAAGTCGAATCTAACACAGAATTTGCATCAGAATTAGGTTCTGCTGCAACAAATTCGGTCAGAGCAGATTATTGGGGGCATATTACATCACGTGATACAGGGGCTGTTGGGGGAGAGATCACGAAACGATTAATCCAGCGTGCACAGGAGCAATTATTTACGTTGTCATAATCCACATTTTCCGCTAAAAATCCTCTCTTTACATTGACAATGATCGACATTTCCTTTAGGATTATAGTTACGCAGGTTCGTGAAAAACAACCTCCTCCTTTATGGAGAAGGTTGATTTTTTATGTACACTATTCTCCATAGGGGGTCGATGAAGTTGGCGACTTCAAGAAAACGTTTATTCACATCGGAATCCGTAACAGAAGGACATCCGGATAAGATTTGTGACCAAATTTCTGATGCGGTATTAGATGCATTCCTCGAGAGCGATCCGAACGCGCGAGTAGCGTGCGAGGTTTCCGTTGCGACTGGTCTGGTATTAGTTATTGGGGAGATTAGCAGTAGCTCGGATTATGTAGATATTCCGAAGATTGTCCGCAATACGATTAAAGAAATTGGTTATACCCGCGCTAAATTCGGTTTTGATTACCAAACATGTGCAGTGCTGACCTCACTGAATGAGCAATCCGCAGATATTGCACAAGGTGTTGACCGCGCATTAGAAGCACGTGAAGGGCAAATGTCCGATGAAGAGATTGAAGCACTTGGAGCAGGTGACCAAGGGCTGATGTTTGGTTTTGCATGTAACGAAACACCAGAGCTTATGCCGTTGCCTATCGCACTTGCACATCGCCTTTCCCGTCGTTTGTCAGAGGTTAGAAAGAACGGTAAACTTGCTTATCTTCGTCCTGACGGTAAGACACAAGTTACCATTGAGTATGATGGAGACCGTGCAGTTCGTGTAGATACGATCGTCGTATCCACACAGCATGCAGAAGAAGTATCACAAGAGCAGATTCACAGCGATATTAAGGAGCATGTCATCAGACCGGTTGTGCCAGCCGAATTCCTTGATGAAGCTACGAAATATTTTATCAATCCGACGGGTCGTTTCGTTATCGGTGGACCACAAGGCGATGCCGGTCTAACAGGACGCAAAATCATTGTTGACACTTACGGCGGTTATGCTCGTCATGGTGGCGGTGCTTTCTCGGGTAAAGATCCGACGAAAGTAGACCGTTCGGCTGCTTACGCCGCTCGCTATGTGGCGAAGAATATTGTAGCTGCCGGTCTTGCTGACAAGTGTGAAATTCAACTTGCTTACGCTATTGGTGTTGCACGTCCCGTATCGGTGGCTGTCGATACATTTGGTACAGGTAAAATCAGTGACGATGAGCTTGCTGATCTGATACATCAAAACTTTGACCTGCGTTCAGCTGCGATCATCCGTGATCTCGGTCTTCGTCGACCGATTTATAGACAAACGGCAGCCTATGGCCATTTTGGACGTACCGACGTTGATCTTCCATGGGAACGTACAGACAAAGCGGACAAGTTGCGCGAAATTCTAAAATAATGTATTATACATTTAATCGAATATGATTCTAAAAGAAGGAAGGACCTTTTTTCAAGGGGTCCTTTTTTTGTATGTTTAAGAGGTTTGGCCCAAAACTCATGGAACCCGCAATACAGGAAGCGCATATTCTGCTCTTAAGCAAAGTCAATTTGAATCATGCATAAGGGAGGAGATGCCAGTATGCTAATGGGACTTCTATGGATCGCTGGAGTGTATGGGTGTGCCGTTGTTGTTGTATATGCATTTTATAAGCTGCGTCGTAGACAACGTGAGAAACCTGATCGATTGCTCATATACGTTACACGGAATAGTGCATCACATATTGAATGGTACATTCGTATGCTCCCATTTTTATCAGGGGTTAGGGGAAGACGTATGTCAGTGATGATTCTGGATGAAGGATCGGAAGACGAAACAGTACAAATTGTACAAAAAATTGCGATGAAGCAAGGGGAAGTGTCACTTCTCGAGAACAATGCCCAATTGGAGCGAATACTCGAAAATTTGGATGGAAGTTCCTATCATATCGAAATCCTTGATGAAGAAAAGACTCGCAGGCAGACGGCTTCTATGTAAGTAATTGAATTAAAGTGTGAGAAAGGGTGAATGCATGCGGGCAAAGGTATATGCATTGCTTAAAAGAAATAAAGGTCCGGTGGAGTGGAGATTTACCATAAGTCCACTAGTGGATGAAGCATATTGGGCTCGACTGTATCGAGATGGTACTCTCGTATGGCTCGAGCCGGAATGTTCACTTGGACAAGCTATAGTAGCCGCTCGTGCACTGAACGAAGCGTTGATTGATTCAGACCAAATGGTAAAAGGCAAACGTTTATTAAGTAAGATATTCAAACAGCTGGGGATGACCAACAATTGGGTGGTGCACAGTAGTTGGATTAAGCAACCATTGTATGAGATTTGCATGGTAGAGAAAAATGGCTTAATTAAATCAAACGATTCCACTAATCAACAAATGGAAATGTATTGCAGACAATTGGTGAGTAAAGTAATGGGACGCCAGTTACATTCAGAAGAATTTGCGTCGATATTCTCTGAGATGGCAGGGACAGATAAGCATGTTAAATGGGCAAGTCTGCTTCAACTAGTCTATCTACAACAAGACGTTGAAATAAGCACGGGCATCGAAGTACAGATAAAACATTCTTGGTGGGGGCGTCGTATGGTTGAGTTTCGATGCAACCGATGCGGCTCAGATGAGAAAAGACAACGATGGGCGGCTTGCCCATTTTGCAAGGGACATTGCCCCTATTGTGAACAATGCTTGACTATGGGCCGATCCCGATTTTGCGGTTTATTGGTGAGAGGGAAGGTTAAAGGAATAAATCGAGATGATACGAAACAGAAACCAATTACAGAAGAAATGGAGCAATCAAAATGGGGATTAAGTCCAGCGCAGGTTGAAGCAGTTCGACAAGCGCTACATGATATGAATTCAGAGGTTCCCCACACCGACGTCCCCCATCTCAAACAACGTCGATTTCTATTGTGGGCGGTGACAGGTGCAGGCAAAACAGAAATGTTATTCCCTTTAATCGCACAAGCGCGTTCCCAGAACAAAAAAGTGCTTTTAGCCACGCCAAGACGAGATGTGGTGCTGGAGTTGTTACCCCGACTTCAGAAAGCATTTGTAAAAGAGGAGATCATTGGCTTATATGGAGGTAGCGAGAATCGTTGGCAACAGGCTGGCATTGTTGTGTCGACTACGCATCAATTGATGAGGTTTTATCGATCATTCGAATTGGTTGTAATCGACGAAGTCGACGCTTTTCCTTTCCACAACTCTCCGATGCTTGAATATGCAGCACGTCAAGCAGGCACGGCATCTGCTTACACTTTGTTATTGTCAGCAACACCGTCCAAAGCGATGCAAAGGGAGGCAAAGCGTGGTCGAATTGCACATGCAAAGGTGCCCGTTCGCTATCATCGCAAACCACTACCAATTCCATATATATTTCGAGAGTCACCTGTAATGCAATGGCTCGAACAACGAA
>JBILCE010000038.1:0-7406 GCA_044353305.1 Paenibacillus sp. | reverse complement strand
TAGCCCTGGTATTAAGGGGAATGGATCCCCAACGAAATCAACAAGTCCAACCGATTCGAGTAAATCGACACCAACCGCATCACCTAAATCAACAGTGACACCTAAAACTTCTGTTACGTCTACACCCACACTTAAGAACTCGGTAAAGCCATCTCTAGATCCATCTAGCAAGTCAAGCAATACCCCGGCTTCGGGTTTGACACCTACACCAAGTGCAAAGACGACATCCAGCCCGAAGAACAACAATGGTAACTCCGAAGATAACAAAAATAATCGCAACGATTAACATTCGCAATAATATAGATGGGCGAATAATGGGGAGATTAGGTACATGAAATATCGGCCTTTTGGTAAAATGGGATACAATGTCTCGGCATTGGGTTTTGGTGCCATGAACTTACCTGGCGTACCCTTTGAGCAGGCGAAAGCAGCGCTAAACTATGCGTTGGATCGCGGTATTAATTATATAGACACAGCCGCTGCCTATCGAAATTCCGAAGAAATTATTGGCAATTCAATCTCACATCGGCGGGAAGAGTTTTTTCTCGCGACGAAGACGGCTGAGAGGGACTATGCGTCGGCTAAGGCAGAGATTGAGCGTAGCCTTGTGAAGATGAAGACGGACCATGTTGATTTGCTGCAAATTCATTATGTTAATTATGTGCAGGAATTCAAACAAATTATGGACGACGGCGGTGCTTATGAGGCGGCCTTGGAGGCGAAACGGGAGGGAAAGGTACGGCATATTGGATTGACCGGGCATCGCCCTGAACTGTTGGCCAAATGGATTAGCAAAGGTCAGTTTGATCAAGTGTTATTTCATTTGAATTTGGCTCAGCCTTTTGCTAATGATGAATTAATTCCTGCACTAAATGCACAACATATGGGCAAAGTGGCGATGAAGCCACTGTCCGGTGGATTTATTTCACCTGTAGAGAAGGCGATGCGGTATCCATACAGCCAGGACATTCATGTGATCATCTCCGGCATGGTGAGTGTTGATGAGGTGAAGCAAAATTTGGCTGCCCTGGAGCGGGAGGTCGAAGAGGCCGAACGTTTAGAGCTCGAACAGTTAGCGGAGGAACTCGGTGGACACAATTGTAGGCGATGTAATTATTGTTCTTGTCCACTAGACATTCCGATTCCAGATGTGATGATCTCCAGTAAGGTGAGGGACACGCTGGGGCTATTGCCAAGAGGGGAGTCCTTTTACCAAAAGCACAAGCATAAGCTAATCAGTTGCGCGGATTATGAGCCATGTAAAGAGACACCGCTTTGTGAGCAAAAGTGTCCATACCATCTGCCGATGCAGAAAGTGATTCAAGAGTCGGTTTCGTATTTCAAGTAAGTATTTTACATAAAGTAGGGATTAGCGGATGATGATAAACGGGAATTATCTGCAGGTCATTCTGGAGTTTGGACCACGTGCGGGTAGTCAGTCGGATGCGATCATTTGGTTCGTACGCGAAGGGATGGACGTTACGCATGCTGGTTTGCCGAGCGAGCTCGTGGAGACAGTCGCGCGATTGAGCGCGAGTGGAGTATTCCGCGGCAAGCGGGGCGAGGTAGAGGCTTTGCCGCTGCGTAGCGATGATGCTGCGGCATCCTGGGCGCTCGTCGTCGGCCTCGGGTCCGACGATGGGGCGCCAGTCGCATGGCGCGAAGCGGGCGTTTACGCCGCGCGCTATGCGGCGAAGCGGCGGCTGGCGAGCGCGGCGGTGGCGCTTAGCGCGTACGCAGGCGTAAGCGGTGGCGGTGGCGCAGGCGAAAGCCTGGGCGGGCGCAGCGCTTGGCTTGAGCGGGCAGCGGCGCTACTGGAAGGGCTTGCGCTTGGAGGATACCGACAGCAGTCGTATCGGCGCCAGGCAAGCGCACCCTTCCAGCTTCAGCGCGCCACGCTGCAGCTACCGCTCGTGCTCGCCGGCGACCCGGCGCTCGAGCAACGCCTGCAAGCGGCGCTTATCGCCGCCGATGCGGTCCGCTACGCGAGGGACTTGACCAACTTGCCCGGCAATAAGTTGGTCCCGGATCAGCTCGCACAGGAGGCCAAACAAATCGCCATGCGCCATCATTTCCGCTGCATCGTGCACGATGAGCACGAAATCATCGAGCTAGGGATGCTCGGATTGCACCATGTTGGCAAAGGGAGCATCCAACCGCCACGGATGATTGTGTTGCAATATGACGGCGCACCCGAGTCCGATGAACGACTTGGACTTGTCGGCAAAGGAATAACCTTTGACGCAGGTGGTATCTCCATCAAGCCGTCCGCAGGAATGGAAGAGATGATTAGCGACATGGGTGGGGCTGCAGTGTTACTTGCCGTCATGGACGCAATTGGACAACTTCGTCCACATGTAAACGTGACTATGGTTATTCCAGCGGCCGAGAACATGCCTTCAGGGGGCGCATTAAAGCCTGGTGATATCATTCCAACGATGAGCGGGAGAACCGTAGAGGTATTAAACACAGACGCCGAAGGGCGACTTGTTCTAGCGGATGGAGTTACTTATGCGAAACGTCTCGGTGCAACCCAAATTATAGACATTGCGACGCTGACCGGATCCATTTTGCACACGTTTGGAGATGTGACGACCGGCGCGGTAGCGAATCATGAACCTTTTCTTCAGCAACTCTTGGAATCAGCTAAGCAAACAGGGGAAAAACTATGGTCCCTACCATCGTTTCCTGAATATTGGGAGCTTGTAAAAAGCGAAGTAGCGGATTTGCGCAATACGACTGGCTCTACCAAATGGGCAGGTGCGATCACGGGGGGGCTATTTATTGGAGTTTTCGCCGAGGATACGCCGTGGATTCATCTAGACATTGCAGGAACAGCATGGCTTTGGAGTGAGCGGGGTACGGAACCGAAAGGTGGAACCGGTGTGATGGTTCGCACGTTGATCCATTTTGTCAACCAAATTGCTTAGTTTCACAAAAAATACATATAATAAAAGACCCTTCAGCTGGATAAAAGGTATTTACCATCCAACCGAAGGGTCATTCTATTTATTAGGCTTCAAGTCCTTTATTCGTTATAGCTGTAACCGGTTGTTTCTGGTTTGTTGTTGCCCGTATGTCATCCAAACAAATAAGGATTCGTCCGATTTCATTAGGCGTAACAGGAAGTCCACTACTCTGTCGTTCCTTTAAGTTGCGAAGGTTAATTTGATACCAGCCTGGCTTTCGGGGATGGACACTCAGATCGTAAGGCAAAACAGTAGCAGAAGCGGTGTCCGATGACTTTACTTCGGCCAATACCGGATATTTTTCTTCCGTTACCGGGAAATATAAGGATTGCTTGTTCCATTTTAGCTTCTTAGGTGCAAATTCAAGTACAAGAAACTCTGACTTTGTAGCCCCTTCCGGCTTTAGCAAATAGAGGTCAACACCAGCATTTCCATCTCGTTTCAACCATTGATTGGTGCGTATATCAGGCAAGAAAGGAACAATCCCAACTGGCAATAAACTAGCTGCATATAAAAGGTAGGCTGACTGTACCAAAATGGCGATCAAAATCAACACAAAAAATAAGCCTAGCAACGATCCAGCAATAATCCAATTTTTCCTATTCATCTGAGATAGAAGCCTCCGTTAATTTAATAGCAAATGATTGTATAAGAACAGACAATTTTCATTCTACCACATCGAGGGGGTATATTAGAAGTGAACGTTTGGTTTCGCCATTTTTGTCAATTGATCGCGGGTAAAGTCACCTTTTGTTATAATCATTTATAATTGAAAAACGCTCGTAGGGGAGAGACCACGATGATTGTTCAGGGGCAAAGACCCGATGGTATGGGGCGGAAGTACTCTTTTGGCAAGAAGCTTACCCTTCTTCATCGTTGGAACGTGTGGGTGGTGCTCGTTCTTGCGCTCACTGGGATTGTGCTTAGTATCGGCACGATTCGAGGGGACTTAGGCGAGGGACGCGTCTGGCTAAAGCAACTTCACATTATAGTGGGTGTGCTGTCTGCAACGTTACTTGCCCTCTACGCACCAAATTTGTTGCGTCATCTCAAACAAATTCGTGGCATGCGCGATCGTCAATTCAATCTAGCTGTTGTGATTGTGTTACTTATTGGTTGGATTGTATCAGGCATCGTGCTATGGCAATTTAGACGATTTCCGACCAGCTGGGCAAACACTGCATTAGTTGTCCATGATCTTTTCACGTGGATTGGCATACCTTATTCAATTTATCACTCCGTCACGCGTATGCGATGGCTTAAAACAAAACGATTTTCAACAAAATTTACGATAAAAGAACATGTAACACCCATCCCCGAACCGCTAATTGATGCACACTATCCATCTGCCGGAAAAGGTTCCGATACCTCTGCCCTGGTTACCTATCGCCCTCCGATTACCGGTACCCCAAAGGTGACGCGTCGCACGTTGCTGAAAACCGCTATCGGCCTCGGGCTATCGGTAATTGTCTTGCCATCTTTTTACCGTTGGTTAACTGGATCGTCCCCGATTGGTAGTTC
Source organism: Paenibacillus sp. (assembly GCA_044353305.1). Taxonomy (GTDB): domain Bacteria; phylum Bacillota; class Bacilli; order Paenibacillales; family NBRC-103111; genus JBILCE01. Next base: position 2,916 of record JBILCE010000038.1, on the reverse strand, counting down.
CGGCTTTATGAAGGAAGAGCGTAACGTCATGTTACCGCCGCCAACTCCTCTTCCAGATTCGGTAAAGGTTATTGGTGGTGGAAGTAAAGGTGAATTTCGCATTTATACAGTAACACCGATTCCTTCATTCAACTCCACATCTTGGCGTTTCCAAGTAGACGGCCTAGTCGACCGTCCGCTAACTATGAATTGGGAACAGTTTTTGCAAGTTCCTCGGATCGTTCAGGTGAGTGACTTTCATTGTGTAACCGGGTGGTCGGTTTTACGTAACACTTGGGAGGGCGTTCGCTTATCTGATTTGTTGGACATTGCCGGTGCACAACGTGGGGCAAAGTTCGTCAAGTTTTACTCCGGAGACGGCGTCTACACCGACACACTTTCGATTGAACAGGCACGTGAGAACGACATGCTAGTTGCTGTCCTGCATGATGGTAAACCGATCACAAGTCCCTACGGCGGACCGGTCCGACTTATCGTACCTCGAATGTACGCCTACAAATCGGTAAAATGGTTAAACCGCATTGAACTAATGGATAAGCCCCACATTGGATACTGGGAAGCGCGTGGTTACGAAAACGATGCATGGGTTCGTACATAATGTGTCGGTGAAATCACGGACTTTATCCTCTAATAAGGATGTTCCGTTAGGTGTTCCCCTGTATCTTATTCTTGTATATAATAAAATCAATTGAATTCCAGCAAGCACAATCAATGGGGTGGCGAATCGGAATGAAGATCTATTTGGACTTGCTACAAGATATTTTGACGAATGGCACACAAAAGGAAGATCGGACAGGCACAGGCACCCTTTCGGTATTTGGTCGTCAGCTCCGTATGGATCTCTCGCAAGGGTTTCCATTGTTGACTACGAAGAAGCTTCATACCAAGTCAATTGTTCACGAATTGCTTTGGTTTCTAAGTGGGAAAACAAACATTGGGTACCTGAAACAAAACGGCGTCAGCATCTGGGATGAATGGGCGGATGAAGAGGGAAACCTAGGTCGTGTTTACGGTGCGCAATGGCGTACATGGAGAGGACCGAATGGAGAGACGGTCGATCAAATTTCAAAAGTCATTGAGCAAATCAAACGAAACCCCGACTCCCGACGTCACTTGATCAGTGCTTGGAACCCAGCTGAGGTTGACGGTATGGCACTTCCACCTTGTCATTATGCGTTCCAGTTCTACGTGGCAAACGGAAAATTGTCATGCATGTTCCAAATGCGTTCCGTTGATACGTTCCTCGGCCTGCCGTTCAATCTTGCTTCTTATGCGTTACTTACCCACATGGTCGCTCAGCAGTGTGACCTTGAAGTAGGGGAATTGGTTTGGACAGGCGGCGACGTCCACCTTTATTTGAACCATCTCGATCAGGTACGCTTACAGCTCGAGCGAGAGCCGTATCCACAACCCACTCTTTTGATCAAAAGGAAACCAGAGTCGATTTTCGACTATTCCTTTGAAGACTTTGAGTTTCAAAATTATGTCTCCCACCCAGGGATTAAAGCGCCGATTGCCATATAGCAGTCAGCGGAAAGAGGGGTTTAAGAAATGACCGTATCGATTCTAGTTGCTATGGATGAACGGCGTGGCATTGGCATACAAAATCGTCTACCTTGGCGTCTGCCTGCTGATCTGGCTTATGTGAAAAGGACAACAATGGGTAAGGCATTGCTAATGGGGCGCAAGACATTCGATTCGATCGGCAAACCGTTACCTGGGCGACATAATATCGTATTAACACGTGATCCAGCGTTTCAAGTGGATGGTGTTACTGTTGTTCACTCTGTTGCGGAGGCGCTAGAGCGTTTTGCACATGAAGAATTAATTATTTTTGGCGGGTCAGAGATTTATAAGTTATTTCTGCCATACGTCGATCGTATGTACATTACTTATTTACAACACACCTTCGAAACCGACGCCACTTTCCCGGATGTTGATATGTCTGAGTGGGTACTTGTGTCCAATGAACAAGGCGTAACGGACGAGAAGAACCCATACACCTACTTTTTTCGCATTTACGATAGAAAAAGGTAGGATCTTATTAGTCTACCATTATGATTCTACGGGGGTGACTTTGATGAACAAAGTAGAGCGATTCGAGCAGTTCCTTCAGGAAAACAACATTCCGCTGCAACATGGCACAAGTGATAATGGCAATCACGTATTCGCCACTGAGCAAAGACTTGAGTGTGGTGCCGATGTAAAGGTGCTCATTACATTCGATCAAACGGAATCGACGGTCAGTCTATATGTACTCGATTTTGTGAAGCTTCCGAAGAAAGACAATAAGGTTACCTTGCTTGAGATGATTAATAACTTACATAAACAAATGATGTTTATTAATTATTTCGTAACGGATCAAGATACAGTGGCCATGCAATACTTTTTCCATATTCAAAATGCATTTTCTCCAACGGATATCGTCGGTCAAATGGCGCTCATGCTAAACACGGCCGATCAGCAATATCCACAATTCATGCGCACAGTGTGGACATGAAAGCCAATGTAAACGTTATGAAAATTGTAATCGAACTGTAACCTAATATTCAGCTTCGTTTAACATTTCCAATCTATACTTTAGTTAACCCCTTTTATGATACATTTTCACATCAGCCTGCGAACCATGGTTCGGCAGGCTCCTTTTTTATATGACGATAAAAGAAATATTTGGCCACCTCACGAAAGGGGTGTTTTTTTGCTGAACGTTAGCATTTCAAGTAAACTGAAAATAAAGGAGTGAATGAACGATGAGTAAATTTTTCTCACCAGATGAAGCGAATGCGTTGTTGCCTCTTCTGAGGGAGGAGTTACAGCAACTGCAGGAGTTGACCCGTCAATACGAAGAGAGATATATGGATCTGCAGGATCGAAAAGCTAATCATTCAGGAGCAATTGAGCGTTCGGACGACCTTT
>JBILCE010000075.1:0-5322 GCA_044353305.1 Paenibacillus sp. | reverse complement strand
TGATAAATTTTCGCGAAGAGGTCGTCCAAATCTTTCTCTTCTATGCAGGAGAACGCAACACGCAGATCGGTTGTGCCCAGAGCAATGGTACCCACACCGTATTGGTTGAGCAGATGCGTGCGCAGCAACTCTGCTTCGACCGTTTTCAGTTTCAAGCACATAAAGTAGCCGGAATTGAACGGATAGTAGCCCCATGCATCATCGTATTGACCGCTATCGAGAATCGCTTTGGTTTTGTTAGCCCGACGTTTCATTATGTTACATTTTTCCGCTTGTTGGGAAGCAAAATCGGGTGATTGTAAAGCCTTCAACACGAACGTTTGCGTCGGTAGTGGACCGCTTGAAATCGTCGCGCGAATAATTCCTTTTGTTTTTTGCTCAAGGGCGGCAAGTAATGCATCTGATTTTCCACCATATGTAATAAAGCCTACGCGAAAGCCCCACACGAATTCTTCTTTTGTTGCACCATCTACCTTGACGGCTAACACGCGAGGATGCAATTCGCACAATGCCCCAAACAGTGATTCACGAAGCGTATCTTCAAAGAATAAACCGAAGTAAGCATCATCGGTTACTGCTACGATATTAATACCCGCATCTGCACCTGCACGGATTGCCTCAACAATGGCGCGTCCTTCTTGGGCACTTGGGGTGTAGCCAGTAGGGTTATTTGGAAAGTTAAGAATGACCACTACTTTCTCTTTCCCTTTGGCTTGTTGTGCCAATATCGCATCACGTAGACCGTCACTGTTAAACGTCATCTTGTCGTTATACAACGGGAATTGGACGATTTCAGCACCGCGGCGCACACCAAACGTCAATTCGTAGTTTTCCCAATTTTTATCTGGGTAAATGACGACATCGCCAGGTCCTGTAAATAAGTCAGAGACTATGCTGATCCCGTGAGTTAAAGCATTCGTAATAATTGGGTTGCCGAATGACTTGCCGTTTAAAGATGGATTTTCGCCGAGCATCTTGTTGCGCCATACTGTGCGAAGTTCAGGCTTTCCTTCTGGCGGTGCATAAGGGTATAGATCTTTAGGCTCATAAGCTGACAACGTGTCTTGAATCACTTTAAGATGCATCGGTTCATTGTTCTCAAGTGCAATTCCAATCGTTGCATTGTAGGTTTTCGCCTTGGCTTTTGCCTCTGCGGATTGGCTAAGTATTCCTTCTTTTGGAAAGTAAATGTGACGCCCTAGCTCGGAGAGCATGGCATAAAAATGCGGGTTTTCCCGCATAATCGTCTCGTTCAGTTGTTCTGCAAGTGAGTGCATGGTGTTCATCCTTTCGGCACATTTAGCTGATATTATAACACTTTCACATCGATGCGTCACTTCATCAAAGTGTTTTTGTAATGTCTACCCAATAATACCGATATGTCCTTTTCCTAAACCATAATTTGTGCTAGGATATTGTAGGGTCTAAACATGGTTAAGTAAATCATTGAAACGTTTAAACAAACGGCCTTATTCCACTAAAGATGAACAATAGGAGGAGTTTTCTGATTATGGAAATTCGTTACGCAACCAACCCATCGGAAACCAAGAAGTACGACACGGATCGCTTACGTCAGGAATATTTGATTCAGAGCTTGTTTGTTCCGGGACAGTTGAAAATGGTATATACGCATGTCGATCGTTTTATTGCAGGCGGAGTAGTTCCAACTCAGCAACCGGTGAAACTGGAAGCCGACAAACATGACATGGGTGCTGATTATTTCTTGGAGCGCCGTGAAATTGGGATCATCAACGTTGGCCCGAAAGGTAGTGTGACGGTTGATGGTGTTGAATATGTGCTCGAGAATAAGGAATGCTTATACATCGGTCTCGGTAATCAGGATGTGCAGTTCGCAAGTGCAGATGTAGCAAATCCAGCACGTTTTTACTTCAACTCCGTACCAGCGCATAAACAATATCCAACTGTGAAAGTTGATCTGGCAACGGCAGATCCGCAACATCTTGGATCGATCGCGACATCGAACGAACGGACGATTTATCGTTTTATTCACCAGAATGGTGTCCAAAGTTGCCAACTGGTTATGGGAATGACCCTGCTTAAGCCGAACAACATGTGGAACACGATGCCTTGCCATACACATAACCGTCGCTCTGAAATCTACTTCTATTTCGATATGCCGGATGATGGTGTTGTTTTTCACATGATGGGGGAACCGACCGAGACGCGTCATCTCGTCGTTCGCAATGAAGAAGCTGTCATCTCGCCCAGCTGGTCGATTCATAGCGGGGTTGGCACAAGCAACTACACATTCATTTGGGGAATGGCTGGCGAAAACCAAATCTTCGCAGATATGGACCATGTAGCCATGAAAGATTTGCGATAGGGGTATCAAAGTTCATAATAGCAAAAAAAGAGCTTGGACATTTTTAAACTGGACCCCATAGTCTGGACACTTTGAAAAAAGGTGTTTAGGCTGTGGGGTCCTTTTTGTATACTGTATTGTAGTAAGCATCGGAGGGAATGGCATGAGTAAGAAAAGATTTACCGAAAAGGAACGGGAAATCCTGTCGCGAAACAAGTTTGTGGTGAATGTTAGTGAGAAATCAATAACTTATTCAGATGAATATAAACAGCTATTCATCGATCAATATATGTTACATAAGACCCCGAGGGAGATTTTTGAGGCTAATGGGTTTGATGTAACTGTGCTCGGAATGAGCCGTGTAAAACAGTGTGCTGAGCGTTGGAGAAAGGCTTATAAACAAGATGGTATCATCGGTTTAGCCGATTCACGCAAAGAGAGCTCTGGACGCCCCCTACAGAGAGAGTTGACCCCAGAGGATGTCATTGCTAAGCAGGAGGCTCGGATTAAGCTCCTGGAATCTCAACTTGAACTGCTAAAAAAGCTAGACACGAACGAAAGGTTGCTGGTAGCAAGAGGGAAGAATCTGAGTAAAACTAAATTGTTTGAATTAATTGCAGAGGCCGTAGACCAAGGGTTTGAGCGTATGACTCGCTATCTTTGTGAACTCCTAAACGTATCTCGCTCAGGATATTACAGCTATGTAAAGGCTGCGGATACCCGCCTAGAACGTGCCAGACTTGATGTCATAGCAGGGGAATGGATTAAGAAAGCATTCCATTGGAAAGGGTTTAAAAAAGGTTCTCGTTCCATCAAGATGGTTCTTCAGAATGAATTTGGCATCACCTATAACGTAAAGAGAATCCGTCGACTTATGAAGGAGTTAAACCTTGTGTGCCCTCACAGAAAAGCAAATCCTTACAAACGCATGGCAAAAGCCACGTTAGAACATCGCACCCTTCCTAACAAGCTGCAAAGGGATTTCAAGAAGGGTATTCCTGGGCTCGTTTTGCTAACCGACATTACGTATCTTCCTTACAACCGCACTGAGGTAGGATATCTGTCGACGATATTGGACGCTTCCACGGGAGAACTGCTGGCACACCATCTTTCGAAGCGCATTGACTTATCCATTGCAACACAGACCATAGATAAGCTGATGCAACAAAGACGCGTGAAATTGCATAACGAGGCTTTCATTCACTCGGATCAAGGAAGCCATTACACCAGCCCCACGTATCAAAAAATATTGAAACAAAAAGGGTTAGGTCAGTCCATGTCCAGACGAGGGAACTGTTGGGACAACGCCCCGCAGGAGTCGTTTTTTGGTCATATGAAAGACCATGTTGACAGTCGATCTTGCACCTCTTTCCAAGAGCTACAAGATCAAATAGATCGGTATATTAAATATTACAACCATCACAGATATCAGTGGGGATTAAAAAAGATGACCCCTGTTCAATACAGGAATCATCTACTTTCAGCTGCCTAAGCCTTCTCTTTTTTAAGTGTCCTTGACAAGGGGTCCAGTTTAAGGAGCTGGCTCTCTTCTATTAAGTTTATTACTTTACGCGTGAAGCCTCTTCTGACCCATCTTCTTTGAAAGCAACACCTTCTACTTTCACGTTGACTTCTACGACACGAAGCCCAGTCATATTCTCTACAGCTTCTCTTACGTTGACTTGAAGTGACCGACATACCGTTGGAATGTCGATTCCGTAATGAACAACAATACGTAAATCAATGGCTGCTTCCAGTTGTCCAACTTCCACTGAAACACCCTTCTGAACATTCCGTCCACTAAGTCGCTTGGCAAGCCCCTCTGATATGCCTCCCGACATAGCAGCAACCCCAGGTGTTTCCAGAGAAGCCAAGCCCGCGATCGTGGCTACCACATCATCAGAAATGCGTATCGCCCCACTTTGAAGTTCTTCGGTCATCCCTACCGCCCCCATAAGTAAAATTATTCCTATGATCTCCATAGCCTATGCTCATTATAGATTTCCAGTTAGCGGCTTTCAAGCTGTAAAAAATCCCTTGCCACAGCAAGGATAACCCCCCATCCAAAGCGGCTGCTTATTCTTTGGAGGTAGCAAGTGCTTCGAACAGATGGGCAAGATTGCGCTCTAATTTACTAATAATTTCCTTACCTTCAGCCTGATGGATAAGTCCTGCACGTATGGCAAAGTCAATTTCTCGCGATAAGCCGTACATTTGGGTGTCGAGTACTTCTTCGTACAATGGACAGCGTCTATTCGCAAGGGTGTCCATTTGAATTTCGATCAAATTTTCTATTTTATTCGCATCCTCCTGTAATAGTTGGAGCGCTTTTTGGCTTAAATTTGTTAACAATTCCGATGAAGACATTTAGCTCTCCCCACTTTCCGTTCCTATTCCATTTTACTATTATTTTAGTCGAAATGGTTCATGAACACAAGGTTTGGACACGCATGTATGAGGGGAATAAAGAACGGACGCTCCTAAGGAACGCCCGTGTTACTTACTCATTCACAATATTTACTTTCAAGTCATGCTTAGCGAACACGATTGCCATTGCATCTTTCGCCTCGTTCGCATCCGGTCCATGTACGTGCAAGCTGTATGCACCCGAATGAAGCAAAGTTGTAAACAATCCAAGAATGCTTTTCACATCAATGTACTTATTCTCGAATTGCAACACGATTGAAGAACGAAATTTGTTAGCCGTTTGAGAAATTTCTACAATTGCAGCATTGTTTGAACTCATAAGAATCCCTCCATAGCGAATGAATATCAATATATGTCCATGATACTTGGCAAAATCTGTTTATGCAATACTTGATATGTGATTTCAATTCATTTTATGTCAAATGTTCCGGATTTAATCCTTTAAGCTCGGGAATCACGAAACGTCCGTCTTTACGAATCAATCGATCATCAAAGTAGACTTCACCACCACCATATTCAGGCCGTTGAATGAGAACGATATCCCAATGAATCGCAGAACGGTTACCATTATC
>JBILCE010000037.1:0-7479 GCA_044353305.1 Paenibacillus sp. | reverse complement strand
AGGTAAATTCATCATGCAATCAATAATTGTCCAACCTGAAACATCAGTACCGTCAGCCCATTGATTCCATGTGCGAATAAAGTTTCCCTTAAGATTAAATCTCGATGTAAGGTGACTTGCTGCAATAAGACCTCTTCTTCTTGATTTTTGATTGCCCGTTATCTTATAGTTAGCGACAGCAGAAAGACTCCACATAAATCCTACATCATGATGGAGTTTCTCATATTCATGAAGTGGGCCATCTAGTTTCTCTTCAAGAGATTCAGCAATATTCCTTAGACTTTCATCTTTGGTTTCACGATAAACATGCCACAAAATCCCGGGATAAAAGCCATTCGTCCACCAATCCGCATCCTCGGAATCAAACTTACCGTTTGTTGAAATGTGTGGAAATTGGTCGCCAATTTGTTTGCTTGTGAAGTCCACCTTTTTAACAATTTTTGCCCATACCTCATCTAACCATTGCTGTGTATCCACTTCAATTTCCTCCTAAAAATCATTAATATTCTATTTTAAATAGATTATACTAAACGATCACATTTGTAAAATTTTTATGTGCCAATTCCCTTGTTCGGTTATTGATTTTACTTTAAATAGTAATCCGTATCCCTAGCCAGTTAAAGCTATCTTTTACTTCAATGAATGGTTTTATGTCGTCCCCTTACAGCGATGAACACTCCTTCGCTCACGTTTTCTCTTTATAGGCTCATTTGCAAAATATTCAACACATCTTCTTTATAAAGTTTTTTGTAGCCACCAATCGCACCAAATCTTACTGCTCTCTCTGCCATTAATTCAATGTTTGAATCATCGATTCCGACTTCTCTTAGGGTAATGGGAGCGCCGATTTCTTTAAAGAAGGCTTGGGTTCTCGCTATACCTTCGAGAGCTATTTGTTCATCCGTTTTCCCTTCTGAATCTACATCCCAAACCCTTTGCGCATACTGTTTGAATATTTCGGTGCCTTCACTAAGTACATATTTCATCCAATTAGGAGTGATGATTGAAAGCCCTGCTCCATGGGCAATATCATAGAAAGCACTGACCTCATGCTCGATATTATGAGAAGCCCAATCACTTGATTTCCCTTTTTCTAAAAGTGTATTCAAAGCCATCGTGCCGCACCACATGATGTTTGCCCTTGCTTCATAGTTCATAGGATCTTCCATCACTTTTGGTGTATTCTCTATTACTGTTTTAAGAATGCTTTCGCAGAAACGATCCTGTAAAGGTGTATCTTGGGTTTTGCTAAAATATTGTTCAAAGACGTGGACCATTATATCAATGCAACCGTTAACGGTATGATCTTTCGGTACAGAAAATGTTAATTCTGGGTCTAATATCGAAAACACTGGGAAAAGATGCTCGCTGCTGATAGGTAATTTTTCTTTCGTTTCCCAGTTAGTCACGACAGAATTACCATTCATCTCAGTACCTGTTGCTGCCAGTGTCAAAATAGTTCCTAATGGCAAAGCTTGGGTGACAGTATGTTTTCTAATGTAATACTCCCATATGTCAATATCCGTTTTAGCACCTGCTGCGATAGCCTTGGCTGCATCAATTACACTGCCACCACCTACAGCTAAGATAAAGTCAACATTATTATTCTTACAAATCTTAATCCCTTCATGGACGGAATGAAGACGAGGATTTGGGTTTATTCCTTCCAATTCAAAGATATGACAAGATAGATTCTTCAAAATTTTTATTACTTTGTCGTACAGACCTATTTTCTTCACACTTTGACCGCCAGTGACAACAAGGACCCTCTGACCATATTTAATGACTTCATCGCCTAGTTGATTCAGTGAATCTTTACCGAATATAATTTTAGTCGGGTTATGAAATTGAAAATTTAACATGAAAACACTCCTTTATTAGTTTCATCGCTTTTCAATGTACTTTAGATTTAAAGTAGCTTTCAACCTGGTTGTTTCAATTACACCTACAAGATGTACACATTTTTTATTGACTAATTTGTAAAAATTGATTGAACACCAGTATCCTAATTTGGAATCTAAATTAGTCTTTATCAATTTATTGAGCCTATTGTTGCCACAATTATACGTTCGAACTATACCCTCGTCAATGCTACGTAAATCGTTAGATTTATCTCATAATGATTTCACTATTTGACAGTAACTAACTTAAACCTTCACCACATCATCCCAAAAAAAAGACGAAGAACCCTAACGGTTCCTCGTCTTTCTGTCTTATCTTCGTGAAGCCACGTCGATTCGGTTAACCGCCCGTTGCAACGCTAACTCTGCACGACGCATGTCCGTCTCGCTTCGTTTCTCGGCAAGGCGTTGCTCCGCCCGTTCCTTCGATGTTCTCGCTCGCTCCGAGTCGATCTGTTCAGGGAGTTCGGCACTCTCTGCCAAGATAATGACTTTATCCTTGCGAACCTCTACAAAACCACCGTTTACCGCAACGTAGTAGGTTTGGTTACCCTTCTTGATCGAAACCGGTGCGATGCGAAGAGGCGTCACAAGTGGAATGTGATTCGGCAAAATACCTAATTCGCCGGCCACACCCTTTACTACAATCATATCCGCCTGATCGGCATATATTTTGCGCTCAGGGGTTACGATCTCCAATAGGAAAGTTGCCATGGTTAATTCCTCCTGAGAGCCGTTGCGACGCCTTACAGCGTTGCGGCTTTCTCGACCGCTTGCTCGATCGTTCCGACGTTGTGGAATGCCGGCTCTGGCAGGTCGTCGTACTTGCCTTCAAGCAGTTCCTTGAAACTGCGGACGGTTTCTTTTAACGGAACATATAGCCCTGGAATCCCGTTAAACGCTTCTGCAACGTGGAGTGGTTGCGATAAGAAACGCTCAACACGGCGGGCGCGAAGAACAGTAACTTTATCTTCGTCGGACAGTTCATCCATCCCGAGGATAGCGATGATGTCTTGAAGTTCTTTATAACGTTGCAAAATCTTCTTAACACCTTGAGCAACTTGATAGTGCTCTTGTCCAACCACTTCAGGCGCTAGAATCCGCGAGCTAGAAGCAAGCGGGTCAACCGCAGGGAAAATCCCTTTCGCTGCAATGTTACGCTCCAAGTTGGTTGTAGCATCCAAGTGAGCGAACGCAGTAGCTGGCGCCGGATCTGTATAATCGTCCGCTGGAACGTAGATTGCTTGGATCGATGTTACGGAGCCTTTTTTCGTCGATGTAATCCGCTCTTGCAACTGTCCCATTTCAGTTGCCAACGTTGGTTGGTAACCTACTGCTGAAGGCATACGGCCAAGAAGGGCGGAAACCTCAGAACCAGCTTGCGTAAATCGGAAAATGTTATCGATAAACAAAAGAACGTCGCGGCCTTCTTCATCACGGAAATATTCCGCCATTGTCAGACCTGTTAGAGCAACGCGCAGACGTGCTCCCGGTGGCTCGTTCATCTGACCGAATACCATCGCGGTTTTGCTAATAACACCCGATTCTTTCATCTCGTGGTAGAGATCGTTCCCTTCACGAGTTCGCTCTCCTACACCTGCGAATACAGAAATCCCACCATGCTCCTGAGCAATATTATGAATAAGTTCTTGCATCGTAACGGTCTTACCTACACCCGCTCCGCCGAAGAGACCGATCTTGCCGCCTTTAGGGTACGGAGCAAGCAAGTCAATAACCTTGATGCCTGTTTCTAAAATTTCAGCTTGTGGCTTTAATTCTTCGAAGGAAGGAGCCGCTCTATGAATCGGGCTTTCCTTTGAGCGATCAACTGAACCATTGTTATCGATTGGTTCGCCTAATACGTTAAACACGCGTCCTAACGTGGCTTGACCAACAGCAACTGTGATTGGACGACCAAGGTCGACCGCTTCCAAACCGCGAACCAATCCATCTGTCGAAGCCATCGCTACGCAACGGACTTGGTTATCTCCGAGGTGTACCGCAACTTCAACCGTCAGGTTGATATCGTGTCCGCCCTCAGTGTCGGCTTTCTTCTCAATCTTAATCGCATTCAGGAGCTCGGGCAGGTGTCCACGTTCGAATTCGATGTCGACGACCGGACCCATGACCTGAATGACGCGTCCTTTGCTCATTGTGTTCCCTCCTAAACGCCTTCGCTTTTGCGAAAGCCGCATCGTACTTGCTTCTTGATTGTTCGTTTCCTTTATTATTGTGCGTTAGCTCCGGCCACGATTTCGGTGATTTCTTGGGTGATCGCTGCTTGACGCGCGCGGTTGTATTGCAATGTGTAGTTTGCAATCATCTTCGATGCATTCTTCGTCGCATTCCCCATCGCCGTCATTTTCGCACCGAATTCACTTGCTTTACCTTCAAGCACGGCACTGTAGATAAGCGTTTCCGTATATTTCGGAAGTAATATCTCTAGTACACCTTCTGGAGACGGCTCGTATTCGTAAGATGTCATCACTTCGCCGGTCGGCACATCATCCAATGGAAGCAACTTCTTCTCTGTTGGGATTTGTGTCAAGGCGTTTCGGAATTGATTATAAACGAGATACAACTCATCATACGCACCGTTTTCGAAGTTTTGCACTGCTAACCTCGCTACTGACTTAATATCAGAGAACTTAGGTGCATCGGACAAACCCGTAACTTCATCTACAATTGGCATGTTGCGTTTTAGAAAGAAATCGCGACCTTTACGACCAATGACGAAGATCGAATATTCGCTAGCCGACTTGTGCCGCTCGCGGATCGACTGCATCACTTTCCGTAATACGTTAGCGTTGTAACCACCGCAAAGTCCACGGTCGGATGTGATAACAAGATATCCAGTCTTCTTAATTTCCCGCTTTTCAAGCATCGGATGTTTAACATTCTTCGTGCCCGCTGCGATACTTCCGATCACTTCCTTGATCTTGTCCGCATAAGGACGGGAAGCTTCCGCTGCTTCTTGCGATTTGCGCAACTTTGCCGCTGCAACCATTTCCATTGCTTTGGTTATTTGCTTCGTACTTTGGGTGCTCTTGATTTGACGCTTAATTTCGCGTAATCCTTTTGCCATGCTTATTCACCACCTGTCTATGGGAAAATGCAGATGAGATAAGGTTACGCGGTAGTCGCGAACCCTTTCTTGAACTTTGCTACCGCTTCTTTCAAAGCGTTCTCGTTATCGGACGTCAAATCTTTTGTTGTTTCAATTGATTTAACGATTTCTGGATGACTACTGTCGAGGAAAGCTAAGAACTCACGCTCGAAACGGGTTACATCTTGTACTGGAATGTCGTCGACAAAGCCTTTTACACCAACCCAAATGGCAATAACTTGGCGTTCAACCGACATCGGTTGGTTGACACCTTGTTTCAACACTTCGAGCATGCGTACGCCGCGATTGAGTCGACCTTGAGTAGCTTTATCGAGGTCAGAACCAAATTGTGCAAATGCTGCAAGGTCGCGATATTGGGCCAAGTCAAGCTTTAATGTGCCCGCAACTTTCTTCATTGCTTTGATCTGTGCCGAGGAACCTACGCGGGATACGGAAATCCCAACGTTAACCGCCGGACGTTGACCAGAATAGAATAAATCGGACTCAAGGAAAATCTGACCGTCGGTGATCGAAATCACGTTCGTCGGAATATAAGCGGACACGTCACTCGCTTGGGTTTCGATAAACGGCAATGCCGTTAACGAACCTGCACCGAGTTCGTCGCTTAGCTTCGCGGCGCGTTCGAGAAGACGGGAGTGTAGATAGAAAACGTCTCCTGGATAAGCCTCACGACCTGGAGGACGGCGAAGCAAGAGTGATAATTCGCGGTATGCCGCGGCTTGCTTCGATAAGTCATCATAAATGACGAGAACGTGCTCGCCTTTGTACATGAAATATTCGCCCATCGAGCAACCTGCATATGGAGCAAGGACCAAAAGTGGCGATGGTTCAGACGCACTTGCGGTAACTACGATAGTATATTCAAGTGCACCATTTCGACGAAGTGTTTCTACTACTTGTGCAACGGTCGATTGCTTTTGACCAATTGCCACGTAGATACATTTCATGCCATTTCCCTTTTGGTTAATAATTGTATCAATAGCTATCGATGTTTTACCCGTTTGACGGTCACCGATGATTAATTCCCGTTGACCTCGGCCAATTGGAATCATGGAGTCGATTGCTTTAATCCCGGTTTGCATTGGTTCATGAACCGATTTTCTCGCCATAACGCCCGGAGCTGGTGATTCAACTGGACGGAATTGTGTAGTGTTGATCGGTCCTTTGCCATCTACTGGTTGTCCTAGTGCGTTAACAACTCGACCGAGTAATTCTTCACCAACCGGTACTTGCATGATTCGACCGGTACGCTTCACTTGATCGCCTTCGCGAATATCCTTATAAGGACCCATGATAACGATACCGACGTTGTTTTCTTCAAGGTTAAGCGCCATACCCATAACGCCATTTGCGAATTCGACTAGCTCGCCGGACATAACGCCCGACAATCCGTGCGCACGCGCAATACCGTCCCCTACCGTGATGACTGTACCAATATCATACACTTCGACTTCGGATTTATATTGTTCGATCTGACTTTTGATCAACGTGCTGATCTCTTCAGGTCTGATTGCCAACGTAGCTCACCCCTATCTACAATGCTTGTGCTTGATTTAATGATTTTTGCAGACGATTTAATTTCGAAGATAAGCTACCATCATAAAGACGATCGCCAATTCTAACAGTTAGACCGCCAAGCAGGCTTGCATCGATTGCATTCTCTACACGAATCTTTTTGCCAGTTAATTTACCAAATTGTTCAGCAATTTGCGCAGATGCTTCGGATGTAAGCGCTACTGGTGTTGTAACCAATGCTGTCGCTTGATCAAGGACATCTGCAACAATTCGAACATAATCAATTAGCACGACTGACAGCAAGGATTCCCTGCGACGTTCGATAAGCAATTGTGTGATGCGAAGAACAGCATCCTGAACTTTGCCTTTAAACACATTCTCGAGCATCGTTAATTTCACCGATGTATCGACGTTCGGATGAGACAACAATTGTGCAAATTCTCCATTGTCGCGTATGACTTGAACGACGGTACGTAGATCTTCTTCCACCTGTGATACGATGCCCTTTTCTTGGGCGACTTGGAACAATGCTTTCGCGTAACGCTTCGCCACTACCGTGTCGCTCATTGATTATCCCCCTACTTCTTTCAGGTATTGATCAATAAGCGTTTTTTGCGATTGCTCGTCAACTTGCTTCTCGATAATCTTCGATGCAATTAAGACGGACATTGCGCTTACTTGGCTACGTAGAGCCGCTACCGCTTTGTTTTTCTCATTCTCGATATCGCGAAGGGCATCATCTTTAATACGATTTGCTTCGACTTTTGCAGATGAAATTAGTTCATCTGCTTGCTTAGCACTAGTTTGACGAGCCTGTTCAAGAATGTCATAAGCTTCTTTACGGGCTTGCTGAATAGCTTGTTGTTGTTCGGCGAGAAGAGCTTGCGCCTCTAGACGGTTTTTCTCCGCACTACCGATCTGGTCTTGAATAAGTTG
>JBILCE010000036.1:0-7481 GCA_044353305.1 Paenibacillus sp. | reverse complement strand
GCGAGCCTATTAACGATGGCAATACCCTCAGCGAGCGAGTCCACCGTGAGCACGGCACCGTAGTTGTCGATAGAGCGTTCGGCGATTGTCCGCTTCGGCAACACCGCTAACTGACGATCGACCTCAGCTGCTACCTGCTTCGCCAACTCCATCGAAGGAGTAACGAGCACGGCCGATGCCATTTCGTCATGCTCCGCTTGCGACAGCAGATCGGCAGCTATGTAGGCGGCATTGGCACTGTCGTCTGCGAGCACGACGATCTCGCTTGGTCCGGCGATGCTGTCAATGTCGACAGCGCCGAACACAGCGCGCTTCGCCAGCGCGACATAGATGTTGCCTGGACCGACGATCTTGTCGACCGGCGTGATCGAAGCAGTGCCGTAAGCTAACGCCGCTATGGCCTGCGCTCCGCCGATCCGGTAAATCGTCGTCACACCCGCCTCTGCGGCTGCCACTAAGATGTGCGGGTCAATACCCGCTTGACCGGCCGTCGCTGGAGGCGTCACCATGATGATCTCCGGCACCCCTGCCACTTGTGCGGGAATCGCATTCATCAGCACCGATGACGGATAAGCCGCTTTACCACCTGGCACATACAATCCGACCCGCTTTAATGGACGAAACACCTGCCCAAGCATCGTTCCGTTGTCCTGCAGGTCCATCCATGACGTCCGCTTCTGCTTCTCATGGAAGTCGCGGATGTTCACGGCAGCTTGCCTAAGCGCCTCGATGAACGCTACATCGACTTGGCTATATGCCGCCTGAATCTCATCTGCGCTTACCTGGAACGATTCACCCACTTTCACGCGATCGAACTGCTCCGTCAACGCCCGCAACGCTTCGTCCCCTTCTGCTCGAACGCGCTTGATGATGTGACGGACCGTATCATTCTGCTCCGGCGTCCCATACTCCACCTGACGCTCAAGCGAAAACTCCGCCGCTGGTATAATCTTCATAACTCGCACCCTCCTCTCACTCGCTAATAATCGCTTGGAGCCGGTCACATAACTGTTGAATTGGTTCGTTTTTCATCCGGTAGCTTGCCCGATTCGCAATTAGCCGACTGGTGACTCCGAACATCTCCTCCAGTTCCACTAAACCGTGCTCACGCATCGTTCGTCCCGTTTCGACCATGTCGACGATACGGTCAGCTAGCCCGATTAATGGTGCGATCTCGATCGACCCGTTCAATTTAATCACTTCTACCTGTTGTCCACGTTCACGAAAAAATCGTGAAGCCACGTTCGGATATTTCGTCGCCACTCGCAAATGAAAATCAGGTCGCCAATCCGGTAGTCCAATTACAGACATCCGACAACGAGCAATACCAAGATCGAGTAACTCGTAAACATCTCGTTCCTCTTCCATTAACACATCTTTGCCTACAATTCCTATATCCGCCGCACCATATTCCACATATACCGGCACGTCCACAGGCTTCGCGAGAATAAATTCCATCGACGCCCCTGGAACAGGAATAATTAGCTTCCGGCTTGTCTCGAGGTCATCCGGCACTTCATAACCAGCTTGTTTTAGCAGCTTCATCGCTGACAAGTGAATGCGCCCCTTTGGTAACGCAAACCGCAATGTAGCTTGTTCCATGTTCCCCAACCTCCTTGTCGCTCCTATTACTTAGGCTAAGAACGTAATGATATCGTCATATCGCTCATTTTCGTAACGATATCCTTTGTCATCGGCTAACTTAATACCCTGTTCACCCGCATCACCCGAAGCAAGCTTACGCGTCTCCACTGCTACGCCTGACTTCGCTCGCAACTCCCGTGCACACGCCATTGCGTTCGCACGATTCGCCGCATCATATAGGACTAACACACGTTCAGGTTCACCTAGACGACGATCACTAGTCAATTCGAGAATCCGATTCGTCTTAAGCGCAAACCCTGTTGCCGGAGCCGTTCGCCCGAACTGCGTTAACAAATTATCGTAACGCCCGCCGCTACAGACTGGAAAACCAAGGTCCGCCGCATAGCCCTCAAACGTCATCCCCGTATAATAAGTGAAATCACCAATCAATGTCAGGTCGATATGCACATGCTCTGCTACGCCATAGCTCTCTAACACATTCCACATCTCGCACAAATGTTCGAGCGCTGCGCTCGCTTCAATATCATCGGTTAGCTGTGCGGCTTGCACACAGATCTCCTCGCCTCCACGGAGTCGTAAAATACCTGCCAACCGCTCCCGTGTGCGTGCATCTAGCTCCAACTGCCCAAGTCGGTGACGAAAACCTACATAGTCTCGACCAACCAAGCACTCTTTAAGCGCCTTTTGCTCCTCATCGCGACCAGCGAGTGATTCGCGGAACAACCCATTGAAGAAACCCACATGCCCAATCGCAATCTTAAATGTACCCACACCTGCTGCTAGAAGCGAAGCAATCGCCAGCGCGATCACTTCAGCATCGGCCTCAGGCGAGGCGTCGCCGACGAGTTCCACACCCGTCTGATAAAATTCAGATTCGCGGCCCGCCTCTTCTTCGAATGCACGAAACACATTCGAATGATAAGACAATCGAAGTGGAAATGATCGGTCTCTCAGTAGAGATGCCACAACACGTGCGATCGGCGCAGTTACGTCAGAACGCAACACCAGAGTTCGTCCGTTCTGATCCAGCAACTTGAATAACTTCTTATCGGAAGTGGAGCTAGCAACCCCCACCGTATCATAAAATTCCAGCGTAGGCGTCATAACCTGACGGTATCCCCATCGTTCCATGCAGTCCAATACACGACCTTCAATATGACGCAATCTGGTTACTGCCTCAGGTAAATAATCTTTTACGCCGGTCGGTTTCTCAAAGCCTTTTGGTTTTGTCAATTCAGACACCTCAATTTATAAACGCTTTAGTATGTTACCATATTACTATACTACCAAACTAAAGTAAACAGTCGTGAAGAACAACATTTTCAGGCTAACCTGCTCTGCGCCTTTAACTTTTGTCCGTTGCTGTTTTGTTTCCTACTCTGGCTGTTCTTCTAGCGTCCGAATAATTTGCATAGGATTTCCTGCCACAAACGTATAGGCCGAAACATCCTTATGGACCACACAACCGGCCCCTATAACTGCGCCGTCCCCGATGGTCACGCCTGGCAAAATCGTTGTGTTCGCCCCAATCATCACATTCGAACCGATCCACACATCCCCTAGTCGGTACTCTTTTACCAGATACTCATGCCCCAAAATCGTCGTATTATAGCCGATAATCGAATTGTTGCCTACATGGATTCGCTCTGGAAAAAACACATCGACCATCACCATTAGCGCAAATGCCGTGTTCTCACCAACTTCCATCCGAAGCCTACTCCTATAGATCCAATTCTTAAATCGCAAAAAAGGCGAATAACGCGCCACCTGAATCCAGATGAAGTTACGCATCGCCTTAAGCGGACTTACCGTCTTATAAATTTGCCACAAAGCATTCGGTCCGGACACCGGATACCGTTCTGTTTTCCTCACCATGCATCCCTCGCTGCCTCGACCAATTCAAGCAATTCTCTCATGTCACGAATCCAATAATCAGGTCTATGTTTCAGTAAATATTCTTCTCCCTTTAGGGACCAGGCAACACCTACCGATCGCACACCTGCATGTCGAGCAGCCTCGAGGTCATAATGACTGTCTCCGACCATTAACGTCGAATCCGGATTAACTCCTAATTGTGCCATTGCCTTCTTAATTCCATCTGGATTAGGCTTAGGCGCCTCTACATCCTCCACTGTCACGACGGTATGGAGTAACGATTCTAGGCCGCACAATTTCAACCCCATCTCGGTCGTCATCCGGACTTTACTCGTGACAATACCCATTTTGATCCCACTGCGGAATAACTTCTCCATTACTTCTTTAACATAAGGAAAAGCCTTTACTATCTGATCATGTTTCTCGATATTAAAAGCACGGTACTTCGTCACAACATCGGACACATCATCTCGCCCTGTAAAAAGCTTCATTTGCTCGACAAGCGGTCGTCCCATATTCATGATGATTTGCTCACGGTTTAAAGGTTGTGTCACTTCACCGTCTAATGCATGGAAGAAAGACGCAATAATTAATTCATTTGTG
The DNA here is from genome assembly GCA_044353305.1 of Paenibacillus sp. Taxonomy (GTDB): domain Bacteria; phylum Bacillota; class Bacilli; order Paenibacillales; family NBRC-103111; genus JBILCE01. The sequence continues at coordinate 3,398 of JBILCE010000036.1, read as the reverse complement.
TCCAAAATGGTTCCGTCAAGATCAAACAAAATAGCATTTATCATATCATTTCGGTTCCCGCTCTGATTGTTGCTTGGTTGACTCATCCGAACTTTCTGTATTTTCTACAATCGCTTCTTTTACACTCACCGTCGCTAATGCTGTAACCGGAATAATAGGATCCGAGTAGCGTATCTGTGCAAAGCCTTTTTTGCGTCGGTATACGATGAACGTTACTGCACTCATTATGATCAAGACACTAACCAACTGCGACACCCGAACGTTTCCGTATGACATGTTGCCCGCCTCAAACAGAGCTGACATTGGTGCCCAGAGAACATTCATAATCGAAGCAAGCCATGCGGGACCATCGAACGCTAAACTGTCTGTTCTTAAACCTTCCACCATAAAGCGACCAATCGAATACCAGATAAAATAACTCATAAACAACTCGCCGGAACGTAAATCAGGTCGACGTCTCAGCCAGAACAAGAAGAGTAACCCTAACAAGTTCCAAATCGATTCATATAAAAAAGTCGGGTGATAAAATATCCCGTTTATTTCCATTTGATCGACAATAAAATTAGGTAAATGAAGCGTGTTTTGCAAAAAGGCTTCGTTCACCGGTCCGCCATGCGCTTCCTGATTCGTAAAATTCCCCCAACGACCTATCATTTGCCCGGCAATTAAACTCGGTGCAGAAATATCAAAGATTCGCCATCCCGGGTACCCTTTCTTTTTATTATAGAAATAGGCAGCCACGATTGCCCCGATTAAGGCCCCATAAATAGCAATCCCGCCGTGCCAAACTTTAAAAATTTCTATAGGATTATCTTTGTAATCATGCCATTTAAAAGCCACATAATAGAGACGCGCGCCAATAATGGCCGATGGTATGCCAATTAAAAGAAGATCCATAAAAAAGTCGGGAATGATTCCAAACCGTTTACCTTCTGTCACAGCTAAGTATAATCCGAATAAAGCTGCTGTTCCTAATATCATACCGTACCAAGACACACTGATAGGGCCTAAAGAAAATGCAATCGGATCGATCGCTAAGTAAGAATTACTCATCTTAATCCATTTCCTCCGTATCTTCTGCAATCGTTTCCGTAAGCTTATTTGTAAATTGCTGGGCAGCGTTATATCCCATACGCTTTAAGCGCCAGTTCATAGCAGCTACTTCTAGGATAACCGCCAAGTTTCTTCCTGGACGCACGGGAATCGTGACAAGAGGAAGGTCCGTATCGATGATACGCGTCTTTTCTTCGTCTATCCCAAGTCGATCATACTGTTTATCATGTTGCCACGTCTCGAGATTGCAAACCAAATTAATTTTGGTATTAATTCGAACCGCCCCTGCTCCGAACAACGTCATTACATTGATGATGCCGATACCCCGAATTTCGAGAAGATGCTTTATCAGTTCAGGTGCATTACCGATCAGCACATCTTCTGCAGTTTGTCGAATCTCAACAGCATCATCGGCAATTAGTCGATGCCCTCGTTTCATAAGCTCTAGCGCAGTTTCACTCTTCCCAATTCCACTTGTTCCGGTTATTAGAATGCCGATCCCATATACGTCTACAAGTACACCGTGAATCGTCGTCGTTGGTGCCAATTTACTTTCTAAAAAGTTTGTCACCTTGCTCGCTAAATTCGTAGTCGTCATACTGCTCCGCAAGACTGGCATGTTCACAATACGGGCGGCATCTATGAGCTCTACTGGAACCTCCAGGTTACCTGTAATGACGATACACGGTGTTTCTTCCGACGTGACAAGTTGTTCCATCCGGCTGTTACGCTCTTCATGGGTTAATGTTTCGAAAAAAGAAAGTTCCGTCCTACCTAGTAATTGAACTCGCTTATGTGGGTGGTAATTAAAAAATCCGGCCATTTCTAAGCTGGGTCTATACAAGTCGGCAAGCGTAATTACACGGGTTAATCCCTGTTCTCCACACACGACCTCCATCTTAAAATGGCGCACCAGTTCATTGACCTTCACTTTTTTAATCATTTGTTCGATTCTCCTCATTTTTCCAATGATCTAATCGTAATGCAATTACGGGGTGAAATCAACCGTTATTGGCTATAGAAAAAGAGCCGCTTGTGTGAAATTCACACAAACAGCCCTTGGATGAGAATGAAATTATGCGTTAAGAAGAATGGACAATGTCGTTTCTTTGTCGAAGAAATGTGCCTTGTTCATGTCGATTGCAAGTTTAACTGTCGAGTTTTTGTTGAATCCACTGCGGGAATCAAGTCGAGCTACAACAGACTTGGTACCGATTCCTGATAGGTACAATTGCATTTCATGACCAAGGTTTTCTAGAACCTCGATTTGACCACTTACAATGGTGTTCGGTGACCCTTCGATAAAGACTGGCTCGTCGTGGAAATCTTCTGGACGGATACCGAAAACGACTTCTTTGCCTACGTAGCCTTTTTCACGCAGGATTTTCGCTTTGCCTTCTGGCACTTCGGCGTTAACGCCTTCAGATTTGAAGTATAAGCTACCACCGTTTTCTACAAATGTTCCGTTGATGAAGTTCATCGCTGGGGAACCGATAAATCCAGCTACGAAAATGTTTACTGGATGGTTGTAAATTTCTTCTGGAGTAGCCGCTTGTTGGATAATTCCTTTGTCCATAACAACGATTCGATCGCCCATGGTCATTGCTTCTGTTTGGTCATGGGTTACGTAGATAACTGTTGTTTCTAGACGCTTATGAAGTTTGTTGATCTCTGCACGCATCGCAACGCGAAGTTTCGCATCCAAGTTAGAGAGTGGCTCATCCATCAAGAATACTTGTGGTTCACGAACAATTGCACGACCGAGGGCAACACGCTGGCGCTGACCACCGGACAGGGCTTTCGGCTTGCGATCAAGCAGATGTTCGATGTCTAGAATTTTCGCTGCACTTCGAACGCGCGCATCGATGTCTGCCTTCTTGAACTTACGGAGCTTCAAGCCAAATGACATGTTCTGGTAAACGTTCATGTGCGGATAAAGGGCATAGGATTGGAATACCATAGCGATGTCGCGATCTTTAGGCGCAACGTCGTTTACAAGGCGGTCACCGATGTACAATTCGCCTTCTGTAATTTCTTCAAGACCTGCGATCATACGAAGGGTTGTCGATTTACCGCAACCGGAAGCACCAACAAGAACGAGGAATTCCTTGTCCTTAATATCTAAGTGGAAATCCTTAACTGTTGCATCATCATTACCTGCATATTTCTTTACAACGTGATTTAAACGTACGCCTGCCATTTGTATTCCTCCCATGTAATTAACTTAAAATTCGACATTACTATCATAACGCAGCATCCAATAAAACTCTATGTACAAAGCCTACAAAAAAACTAACTCCTTTTCGTTACTTTGTACAATTGAATAGCCATCTTAACTAGAACAG
>JBILCE010000035.1:0-7539 GCA_044353305.1 Paenibacillus sp. | reverse complement strand
ACTCGGCAACGATTTTATCGTCGTTTATGGTGAACAAAAGCTTCCGGATGATGCCTCGAATATAGCACAACAGTGGTGTAATCGGTTTTTCGGTATTGGTGCGGACGGTCTTGTCTATATTTTACCTTCAAATAATGCAGATTTCATGATGCGAATTATTAACTCGGACGGAACCGAAGCGGAGCAGTGCGGCAATGCGATTCGTTGCGTCGCGAAGTACGTTTTTGACCATGGATTGACTAGTAAAACAGAACTTGCCATTGAAACAATTGGTGCAGGAACGCAGCCGGTTCAATTAATGGTTGTAGATGGAAAAGTGAGTCAAGTGAGGGTGGATATGGGGGAGCCAATTTTGGAAGGACTTCAGGTACCTACTATGATTGATGCGGATGTAGTGATTGCACATTCGATTGAGGTGGATGGTCGTTCTTTTCAATTTACGGCGGTATCAATGGGAAATCCACATTGTGTCATTTATGTGGATGATGCGACGACGTTTGATTTAGCTTACTGGGGTCCCAAATTGGAGACACATCCGCTTTTTCCTCGCAAAATAAACGTTGAATTCGTTACCGTACGACATGCGGAGCATATGGATATGCGTGTTTGGGAACGTGGCGCGGGACCTACGTTAGCATGTGGAACCGGAGCTTGTGCCACGCTGGTCTCATCGGTGTTGAACGGTGTTTCGAATCGAACAGCTACTGTATCCTTAAAGGGCGGGGACTTATTCATCGAATGGAGCGAAGGCAACAATCGAGTGTATATGACGGGGCCCGCTGAGACGGTGTATAAAGGAGAGATCGCACAATGAAACTGGATTTGCGGGATGCGGTCCGTCTAGGCGTCCTTGTAGGCGATGGCGCAATGGGTACTTATTTAAATCAACTTGGTTTTCCGATTAGTGTATCTTATGAAGAGTATAATTTATTGAAGCCTGATGTCATTCGGGATGTGCATCGCCGTTATTATGAGGCGGGGGCCCGATTTATTGAGACGAATACGTTCTCCGCGAATCGTGAGAAACTATCGAAATTCGGACTTGAGCAGGAAACCGTTGCGATCAATCAAGCAGGCGTTCGCCTAGCTCGTGAGGCAGTGGGAAGTGACGCTTACGTAATTGGAGCGGTGGGCTCGATTCGGGCCGGACGACGTAAATTTATTCCGCGATCGCACATGGAACGTGATTTCACAGAACAAATTGAAGCGTTGCTTGAAGAAGGAGTGGACGGGCTATTGCTCGAAACGTTCCATGAGCTTGACGAGTTATTGCTGGCTTTACAAATTGCTAGGGCACGGACAAATGTTCCGATTATCGGTCAATTTGCTTCGGATGGAAGTGGGGTCACCCAGGACGGCATTGCTATTCAAGAAGCACTTGTTCGGACGGTTGGAGCGGGCGCAGATATCGTTGGTTTTAACTGCATTAGTGGTCCTTATGGGATGTTAAAATTGTTGGAAAAGTTGCAACTAGAACCCAATTTACCCCTGTCTGCATTTCCGAATGCCGGTCTTCCAAGTTATTCAGACGGCCAATATGCGTATATGGCAGGTCCGGATTATTTTGCCGAATCGGCGCTTCGATTTGCTTCCCTTGGTGCTCGCATTGTAGGGGGATGTTGCGGTACGACCCCTGATCATGTAGCAGCTATGGCGAAGGCGTTAGCCGATTATAAGTTAGGCGAGCATCATGTAGCGGCACAGGTGATCGATCGAACGATCGAAGTTCGGGAACGTATGAAGCCTGAAGTTGGCGTAATCGAAGGGAAACGTGAACCTTCATTAGTAGAAATTGCCAAGCAACGGCATACCGTGATGGTGGAATGGGATACGCCCCGCGATTTGTCGATCGAGAAGTTTATGTCCGGAGCGGCCGAACTAAAGGAAGCCGGTGTGGATGCGTTGACGATGGCGGATAATTCACTGGCACAGACGCGAATGAGCAATTTACCACTCGGCTATCTTGTCCAAGAAAAGTTAGGCATGAGGTCGCTTTTGCACATTGCTTGCCGGGATCGCAATCTAATCGGAACACAGTCCCATCTTATGGGGCTTCACGCCCTTGGAATTGACCATGCTTTGGTCGTGACCGGAGACCCTGCAAGGGTGGGCGATTTACCGGGAGCCAGCTCGGTGTATGACTTAACCTCCTTTGAATTAATTCGTATGATGAAGCAGATGAACGAGGGAATCGCCTTCAATGGCCGTCCACTTAAACATAAAACGCAGTTCATCGTAGGAGCTGCATTTGATCCAAATGTAAAGTACCTTGACAAAGCAGTTCAGCGCATGGAGAAAAAAGTGGCGGCCGGCGCCGATTATTTCATGACACAGCCGGTTTACGACCCGCTTCTTATTGAGCGTGTAGCTGAGGCGACAAAGCATATTCCGGTACCGATATTTATCGGAATCATGCCAGTGATGAGTGGTCGGAATACCGAATTTTTGCATAATGAAGTACCCGGCATCCGTATTTCTGACCATATTCGGAATCGAATGAATGGTCTAGAAGGTGAACAAGGCCGCCGAATGGGTATCGATATAGGCAAGGAACTGCTTGATGCGGCGATTCAACATTTTAGAGGCATATATTTAATGACCCCTATGATGTTTTCTAACATGACCGCTGAACTCACTCGATACGTGTGGGAAAAGACGAAACAAAAGGATATCCCCTTGTCCAACCGATTCAAATGAAGTAGAATAGATGTAATTGAAATCGTGAAATTGGAACCATCGTTCTAAATGATCGAAGCCTTTCGGGAGGATTCAAATGGCTATTAAACTCATTAATATCGGGTTCGGGAATATCGTTTCCGCTAACCGAATCATTTCGATCGTGAGCCCAGAATCAGCACCGATCAAACGGATCATTCAAGAAGCGCGCGATCGGCATATGCTTATCGATGCCACTTATGGACGTCGAACACGCGCAGTTATTATTACCGATAGCGACCACGTTATTTTATCGGCTGTACAGCCTGAAACAGTAGCTCATCGCCTAGTGAATAAGGACGATGATCATGACGAGTAGTACGGTGTCGATTGATGATCGGCAAAGAGGGATTTTAATCGTGCTGTCCGGCCCTTCCGGTGTTGGCAAAGGAACTGTTTGTAATGCGATTAGGCAATCAGCCACGGATATCGTATACTCAGTATCTGCTACAACTCGCGCACCTCGCCTAGGCGAAGTCGACGGTGTCAATTATTTCTTCAAGACGCGAGAACAGTTTGAGGACATGATACGCCATGATGAATTATTAGAATGGGCAGAGTACGCTGGCAATTATTATGGAACGCCAAGTACATTTGTCGAACAGACCCTTGCCGCTGGTGATGATATTATTCTCGAGATTGAGGTGCAGGGTGCGTTAAAAGTGAAACAGAAATTCCCTGAAGGTGTTTTCCTTTTTCTTTTACCGCCATCTTTGGATGAATTGGAAAACCGAATTGTCGGCCGAGGCACGGAGTCTAATGAGACGATACGTACCCGTATGGGAATCGCACTTGACGAGATCCGACTCCTCGAACATTACGATTATGCCATCGTCAATGACCAGGTGGAGAAAGCTTGCGAGCGAATTCGCTCCATTTTAACTGCAGAGCATTGTCGTCGTGAACGGGTTCAAAAGCATTTAAAAAACTGGATTGTTGAGGTGCAATAGTATGTTATATCCTTCTATCGATGAATTGCTTAAAAAAGCAGACAGCAAATATTCTCTTGTCGTGGCCGCTTCGAAGCGTGCACGTATGTTGCGTGAAGGAGTTAAATCGGATCTTCTTGTGCCGAAATCACACAAAAACGTTGGGATAGCTCTCGAAGAACTTTACAACAATAACATTCATTATGAAAAACTGCATCCAGCAGATAACGAGTAACAAACAGGAGATAACAACCGGAGGCGGTTGTTATTTTTTTGAGTTTAGCAGGTTATGATTGGAAAGGGGGACGAACATGATACTGCAAGGAAAAACGATTCTGCTAGGGGTATGCGGAGGCATTGCGGCTTACAAAGCGGCAGCACTCTGCAGTAAGTTAGCTCAAGCGGGTGCAGATGTGCGTGTGGTAATGACGGCATCAGCGGGTAAGTTTGTTGCGCCACTAACCTTTCAGACGTTATCTAGGCATGATGTTGCGATTGATACGTTTGACGAGAAAGATCCAGCTGTCGTTTCTCATATCGATCTTGCGGATCGGGCTGATTTAGTCATAATCGCTCCCGCTACAGCCAACATGATAGCCAAGCTCGCGCTTGGTCTCGCCGATGATATGTTGTCTACGACTTTATTAGCAACAACAGCTCCCATCCTGATTGCTCCGGCAATGAACGTTCATATGTATGCTCATCCCGCTGTTCAAGCGAATATGGAGACGTTACGCGCAAGGAGAGTTCGCTTTATCGAGCCTGGTGAGGGACAACTCGCATGCGGATACGTTGGGAAAGGACGTCTTGCTGAACCAGACGACATTTATGCTGCAATCGTCAATCAACTGAAACCTCCGATACGTTCACTCCAAGGCAAGCGCTTACTCGTAACCGCCGGAGGTACAGTGGAACGAATGGACCCGGTCCGTTACTTGACGAACGATTCATCAGGGAAAATGGGCATCGCCATTGCAGAAGTCGCTCGAGATCTAGGTGCAGAAGTTACTTTAATACACGGCAAAATGACTATACCTCCCCCATCCGGAATGAAAGAAACGATAGCCATCGAATCAGCCACGGAGATGTTAGATGCTATTATGGAACGGTTCTCCGATATGGACATCGTTGTGAAAGCGGCAGCGGTAGCCGATTATCGTCCTATGGAGCAAGCGACCCAGAAGCTCAAGAAGAAGGATGAAGAGTTCACGCTACATTTAGTTAAAAATCCAGACATTGTTCAAACCCTTGGTAGCATCAAAACGAAGCAATTTATTGTCGCTTTTGCTGCAGAAACTAGTGATCTAGATGCCCATGCCTTAGATAAGGTAAAACGTAAAAACTCCGACTTGCTTGTTGCGAACAACGTGACCTTACCTGGTGCTGGATTCGGAAGTGACACGAATATCGTTTCTTTTTTCGATCGGAATGGGTTGGTTGAGCAATTACCTCTTATGGATAAAAAGCTGGTCGCCCAGCGCCTGATGCATGTGATTGTGGATCGACTTGGCTTGGAGGGGCGCGAATGACGATTGCCAAAGTCATCGTGGATGTGCCGGCGCGCGAGACGAATCGGCCATTCGATTATTGGGTTCCCGAATCGCTTGCGCCCTGGATCGAAATTGGCAGTCGCGTGTCGGTTCCATTTGGGCCTCGTCTTTTGCAGGGATTCGTCGTCGACCTTTTCGAAGAAACAGAACTTTCGGTGGGCAAATTAAAGCCGATTGCGGAGACGCTAGATTTAATACCACCCCTTAGCAAAGAGTTGGTGCAACTAGCGCAGTGGCTTTCGGAGACTTATATTTGCACTTATATTGCAGCGTTGCAGGCGATGGTGCCGGCGGCACTGAAGGCAAAGTATGAGAAACGAATCGGCGTTCGCCAAGATGCAAGTGAATTTAACTGGCTGTTGAATGATCCCCAGCAGGAAGCGATCCTCCAAGCCCTCCAAGGGAAGGACAGCGTGCCATTGGACACTCTGTTGAAACGTTTCCCTGGTTCCGCCACAACTTTGCGGGAGCTTATTAAAGCGAATGTGTTGGAAGAGCTTCAGACGGTGAAAGATCGTCATAAGGTTCAGACCTCCATGATGGTTTTTCCGCCTGAGGAACCTAAACGTTTACAAGACGCACTTGCATTCGTGCCAGTCCGAGCGATAAAACAACGTGAAGTGCTTACTTACTTCTTGCAACATTCCATGCCTATTCGATTAACTGAGCTGACCCAGATTATTGGTACAGGATCTGCCACCGTAAAGGCTCTTGCTGATAAAGGGTGGATTGAAATCCGTGAGGTCGAGGTTGTACGTGATCCTTATCGAAATCGCCAATTCAAGAGAACATCGCCGCTCCCTTTGACACCTGAACAAGTCGCGGTTTTTGCTACTATACGTGAAGCGACGGATGCATCACGGCATTGTGTCTTTTTGTTGCAAGGCGTAACCGGTAGTGGGAAAACCGAGGTGTACTTGCAGGCCATTCAACGATGTTTGGATTCGAATAAGGAAGCGATCGTGCTTGTTCCGGAAATTTCATTAACCCCTCAGATGGTCGAGCGATTTAAAGGTCGGTTCGGTGATGAAGTTGCCGTATTGCATAGTCGACTCTCGAATGGTGAGCGTTACGACGAATGGCGGAGAATCGCCCGTCAGCAGGTACGCGTTGCCATCGGAGCACGTTCTGCTGTATTCGCTCCATTTAGCCATCTCGGCTTAATTATCATTGATGAAGAGCACGAATCTTCCTATAAACAAGAAGAAACACCAAAATACCATGCACGAGAAGTAGCGATCGAACGGGCTAAGTCTCATCAGGCTGTCGTTATCCTTGGATCGGCCACGCCATCGTTGGAGAGTTACGTCCGTACTACCCCATATGGAAGTGGCGATTTTCAACTACTCGAGATGAAGCAACGTGTTGAAGGGCGGCCTTTACCTGATGTGCATGTCGTGGATATGCGCGAAGAGCTGAAGCAGGGCAATCGCTCTATGTTTAGCCGTCCGCTTTATCAAGCGTTGTCCGAACGATTGCAGAGGAAAGAGCAATCCGTTTTGCTCCTAAACCGGCGCGGATATTCGACATTCGTGATCTGTCGCTCCTGTGGGTACACTCTCCGTTGTCCCCATTGTGAAATCTCCCTTACTTATCATCAACATACGCATACGGTTCGCTGTCATTATTGCGGTCACACCGAACGACAGCCACAAGAGTGTCCGAGCTGTCATAGCCCGCACATTCGTTATTTTGGAACAGGTACGCAACGGGTTGAGGAGGAATTAGGTAAGCTGTTTCCTGGCATACGCGTGATTCGGATGGATGTCGATACGACAAGCGAGAAGGGTGCTCATGAAAAGTGGCTTACACAGTTTCAAAATCGTGAAGCTGACGTCTTGTTGGGGACACAAATGGTGGCGAAGGGGTTGGACTTTCCTTTCGTTACGCTAGTCGGTGTCATTGCTGCTGATACCGTGCTACATCTGCCTGATTTTCGAGCTTCGGAGCGAACGTTTCAACTGCTCACCCAAGTAGCCGGTCGTGCGGGCCGTCATGCATTGCCGGGAGAGGTGTTCGTTCAGACGTATTCGCCGGAACATTTTAGTATCGATTGTGCAAGTCGTCATGATTTTACTGGTTTTCACACAATGGAACTGGCATCTCGACAGCATGCTGGCTATCCACCGTTCGTTCGCCTTTCCTTAGTCACACTGTCGCATGAACAGTTACCGTTGCTTGTTCGAAACGCAGAGTCGTTCTCCACTCGACTCAAGGAACTGATACGTGAGTTCAAAATTGAAGCCGATGTACTTGGACCGGTTGCCGCTCCCATACCACGGATCAAAGATAGATATCGGTTTCAATGCATGGTAAAATATCGAGGTACCGTCGGTGTATCTGCG
>JBILCE010000073.1:0-5339 GCA_044353305.1 Paenibacillus sp. | reverse complement strand
AGTTACGGACAGAGGCTACTCGCACCTAAACAGATCGTTCCGCATAGGCTGATGCATAATATTCAGCTTAGAAAGGAGCGGAATGTAAATGGTCAATCGGATAGCCCAACCCGTGATCGTTCGGTCTCACCACGTGGTCAGACCGAATTTTGATGTTTTTTTCCCCATTGTTGAAGGGGGTCCTAATCTTCAGGCGCAGCAAACCATTAATACCCGGCTTATGCAAGAGATGCAGAAACTACTTGCCTCTCCTTACCCACCGGGAACATCAGCCCCACCGCCTATGTACACAGGTGGATTCGAAATCAAAACGAATGAACGAAATGTACTCAGCATTTCATTGATTATGTACAATTATACAGGCGGGGCCCATGGGATGACCTATATCAAGTCGTTGACGTTTGATGTTCAGACAGGGCAGGAGTATGCGTTGGCCGACCTGTTTAAACCCAACAGTGGATATGTGGTCAAAATAAATACTGACATCCGCGCTCAAATTGCCGCCCGCCAGTTGCCGTTACTTGGTGAGTTTACTGGGATCAAACCGGATCAAGACTTTTACATCGCCGACAAAGCTTTAGTGATTTACTTCCAACTCTACGAGCTCGTTCCTTATGTGTACGGGTTTCCGGCGTTCCCTATCTCGGTTTATTACCTGCAAAATGAAGTAATCGAAGACGGTCCATTCGGACGGATGATAGGTTAGCCTAATACAAACATACAAATTAAGGCCTTTACTACCAGCTTCGTTGCTGGAAGGGAAAGGCCTTTTCTGTTCATCACTAGTGTCCCCTCGCTGAACCCCATATCGGGAAATAACAACGGAGTCCGCGAATGGTGCGTTTAAGACGACGCTTTCTTTCCATCAAATGATCGACAAATTCCTCAAGTTCAGACGTAGACATTCCCCATTCGGTGGGAATATCTTGCAACTGCTGCCACAACACATCCGGGGTGATCGCTTGTAGACGGGTAAATACGGGCTCAAACAGCGTTTTGCTATCGATGTATGGTGCGAATTGTTCATACACGTGCCCCCAAATGAGGTCGACTCGTTCGCGCAACCGCTTCATCGCATCAGGCTTCCATTTATCGAATGCGTTGGCATGATCGATAAACAGTAGGGACCTATCGGACTTTTTCACCAAAATATTCGTACTGTTCGTCCAACGATCATAGTTCGTGATCCAATGATCAAATACGATCACAGAAGCGATGATGTCCGGTCTGAGGCATCTTGAAACGAGCTTGCTTGAAAGGTGCTGCGTATCCGGAATATATAGACTTCCAAAATGCGGGCCAGGCTTCACCTTCAGATTGCGAAGGATCGAAGTAGATTTGATCAAACGTTCGTCTATTCGAACGATGGTCGCTTTAGGAATGGGGATATCTAGGAGTACGCCAAGTCGATAACAAATGAGCTCACTAAACAGTGATCGGAGCCCCATCGGATTAGACATGAATTTGACTACGTAGTCACGACCGTCGTTGCATCGAAACAATTGGGGCTTTGTAAAGCCGATCTCCATATTTCGGATGTGCTGGAGGGCCGAACGTTCATAGAATGGCATGGCGATCCTCCTCGTCATGGATTTGCTTTATTACATTCAATCCACTTCTTAATGGAAAGGGTTAGATATCCCTTTATACACACAACTTTCATTGATTAGGTCAATCTCCCTTTCCCGGAAACGGTCACGTTCATAGGATGAAAATACGGTAAATAAGGTGATCGCTTGACGGCAGTACAAAGTACTTTCGGAAGGTGACAGAGGAGGTTAAGGGGTTATGAAAATTGTCCAGGTTGCGCCGAATCACCAAGTGCTACCGCCCCCTCGGGATGGAGGAACCGAGCGAATTGTCTACGAGATTACGGAGGCACTCGTTAAGCGAGGTCATGATGTCATTTTGTATGCTCCTAAGGGTAGTACAAGTTCGGCAAGGGTGATTCCCTATCCTTTCAATTCGCGTGATGATCGTAAAATTGCTGCATACGTCTTGAAGACGATGCCAAGAGGATTTCACTTGATCCATGATCACACTTTCTCTTCTGCAATTGGTCTGAGGCGATTAAAGATACCCACGGTGTGTACAATTCATCTAGCACGTCGAAATCGGGTTCAGCATCCGGTATTTGTGAGTCGTGCTGCCCGAAGAAAGTGGGGAAATGGAGTAGGTACGGTCATCTATAACGGGTTAAAGGCGGAGGAGTACCAGTTTGCTCAAGAAAAGGACGATTATTTGCTTTTTTTGGGTCGTGTCATTGCGGATAAAGGCATCCTTGAAGCGATTGAGGTGGCGGAGAGAACAGACAATCGGCTAGTGATCGCAGGTCCCATGCATGACAAATTGTTATTTAAACGGAAGATTGAGCCCCGTCTGAAGAATAACCCGAAGCTCCAATATGTTGGGCCTGTCGGTGGTCAGCAACGGCAAGACTTGCTTAAAAGAGCGAGGTGCTTGTTATTTCCTACGCGATGGCAGGAGCCGTTTGGGCTAGTCATGATCGAAGCGATGGTGTGTGGCACACCCGTGTTGGGCTTAGCGAACGGTGCTGTTCCAGAGGTGCTTGCAGGCTTTCCACATTTTATCTGTGATTCGGTTAAAGAAATGGTTGCGAAGGTAAAGGATTTACCTGAAAAGCCCGATTCGGCAAAGCTTCGTGCTTATGTGACCAATCAATTTACGGTCGAACGGATGATTGATCGCTATGTGAATTTATATCAAAAGGTGATCAGGCAATCAAGGGAATCGCGAGTTCTGAAGAACGCTACTGTAAAGAAAGGTGTGCGTCGATAAAGGGAGTGAAGTAATGGAAGTGGTTCATCAGTACCATGGGGCTCATTCAATCTTTGAGATTTAGCAAGGACTTAGTCGGAAAGGAAGGGGAGATTCATGCTCGCAGTTATCATGGCGGGAGGCAAGGGAATGCGTTTTTGGCCACGTAGCGTCGAGGACAAACCAAAGCAGTTTCTTGCCCTCACGGAATCAAACAAGACCATGTTGCAATTAACTTATCAGCGATTTCGTAATTGGCTCCCCCCAGAGGCTATTTATGTGGTAACAGCGCGTCGATACATGGCCCTTGTCTATCAGCAACTTCCCGAGTTGGATATGGAGCGGTTAATTATTGAGCCAGAACAGCGGGATACGGGCGCGTGCATTGCGATGGCGGCGCTTTATTTTATTCAACGAGGGATGGACGATGTGCTAGTATTCGCGCCCTCGGATCAGTATATTTCCGATGAAAAGCAGCTGCGGGAGGCCCTTGAACTGGCGGAAAGCCAGGCAGCTAATGGTTGTGACATTGTGACATTAGGTATCGTGCCTACCCGTCCGGAAACGGGGTTTGGCTACCTACAGGCAGTTCCCCCGGTTGGGAATGAGCGTTTGTTAGCGATACACGCCTTCTTAGAGAAGCCCCCCGAGGAAATGGCTACACGTTTAATACAAAAGCCACATGTGTACTGGAATAGTGGGATTTATATCTGGAAACCATCCACCATTGCTTATTATATGCAAAGGGAACAATCGTCCATGTGGAAGCAGTTAGCAGCATGTTGTTCGACGGAAGAGGTAGAGCAAGTCTATGCTGGACTGTCAAAATTGTCGATCGACTACGCGGTCATTGAGAGGGCTAAGACGGTATACACCATTCCCGTTTCATTCGCGTGGGATGATGTAGGTCTTTGGACGTCACTGGAGCGTATTCGTTCTTTAGACTCTGAGGGGAACCTTATTCATGGTGATGTCAAGGTTTTACGGACTACGAATTCGATTATCCAAACGGAAGGTCAACAAACTGTAGTAATTGGTGTCTCTAATCTCATCGTCGTCTCAACAGCAGAAGGACTCCTTATTTGTCACAAATCCGAAGAAAAACAGATTAAGGTTATCTTAGAAGGATGGAAAAAGTAAGCCCATTTTTGCATCATTACCTCACCATCTTAAGCTGTCTTTCATAAACTGCCTTTGACTGTATCCCTTTGCCCCTTGTAAACCTTGGAACATGGCTGGTAAGGAGGGGTGATTAACACTTATGGGTAGTGACCCTAGAAGCAAATTCATTTTGACACAACGTGAACGCGAAGTCTTCGAATGGCTCGTGCAGGATAAGACAACCAGGGATATTGCTGGGCAGCTTTTTATCAGTGAGAAGACTGTTCGGAACCATATTTCCAATGTCATAGGGTTTGAAATGGATACATTTGTTATAAAGTGTTGAAAGCGTTATCATAGTTCGTTATAATGAACGTGATTTGATGAATTTTGACACACGGAGTGATATCATGAACAATCAATCGTCAATTTTTATGTTCCCATACAGTCGTCCGCTCGTTCTTGAACATCGACCTATTGTATTTGAGGAAACGGAGTCTACGATAGAACAGCCTGTGCTTTGGAGCGATGAACTCGAAGGTGATGATAGGGTCGCTATTAAAGGACGATTGGACGACCCCGACTCTCATAAGAATGATCCGAACTAACTTGGAGGTTTATGATGACAGTCGTTTTCGCGTATATGCAATGCAAGCAGTGTTTAACCGTAGTAATCGAAGACGAATTTCTTATTTTAAATTCAGATACTTTTATGATGACCAGATTAAATGCAGTAGGAGGCTATTATTGGTCGCTTCTGTATGAAGTTCAAACAGTTGAGTCGCTTGTCAGTAAAGCGCGGTTACAGTTTGATGGGGTTGGTGAACGAGCTGAACGGGAGCTTGATTTATTTTTGACAGATTTGTTGGCCTGTGGATTGATTAAGAAATGGACTATCCCCAAATGGCTTCCTGCTTGAGTTACGCTTCCTGACTGGAGTGAGTCATATTGATTCGCAAGCTGATTGTTTGTCTATTTAATGATAAATACAAGTTATCAAGTGAACTTGCGTTTTACGAAGAAGTGTTAAAAGATTGTAATTTTTTTTCCGTATCCCCACAAATTTATGTTTTACTTAAACAACGCAATTTGCTCCATGAAACACCGTACTTCTTTCAAGCCGCTCTTAGGCGCTCATACATACGGGCATTATCACAAAATCTCCTACTTCGAAACGAAACAGAGCAAATCTATCATGCGTTTGAGAGGGAGAAGTTGGACGTTATTCCCTTGATCGGCACTGGATTTGTGGAGTCTTTTTTTGGAGACATTGGAGGACGATTAAAGACAAAATTACATTTTTTTGTTCGCATTGAAGATCGAGAACGAGCAGCGGATACCTTGAAATTAATAGGCTACGCACATCATGAGGGGAACAAGTATGTTCATGGGGCGCTGACTTTTTCGAGAACCATTTCATATAGTGCAAGTCCCTACACCGTTGTTTTGCATGCAGAATC
>JBILCE010000051.1:0-6455 GCA_044353305.1 Paenibacillus sp. | reverse complement strand
ATGGCGAGAAGCTTCATCTCCACAATATACATCAAAATATCAGGATCTTTACCAGACTCCAAGCCATCAAATGCTGCCTTTAATTGCTCGAACAACATGTTGCTTGCATCCAAGTCGTCCGTCAATTTATCGAACAACTCTGTTATATAAGAGGCATATGCGGCAAGCGTCAGATCTTCTCGGATCTTTTGGCGAGAAGCAATTGATTCTCCGCTATTGAGGCTGCCAAGTCCACTCGATTTGAAAAAGGTATACTCCCCGTAAGTAAACAATTGGGTAATGGCTGACAAACGGCTGTTCAACTTCTTGGCACCGCGCGCGATTAACCCAACCTTACCCCATTGTCTCGTATACAGGGTAATCATTTTGTGCCCTTCACCATAATCGTTTGTGCGGATAATGATCCCTTCCGCTTTGTGCAGCATCGCGATTCTTCCTTTCCCATCGCCAACAAAACGTTATGACAACGAATCGAGCGGTTCTTCCTCCTCGTCGTCTGGGTACTCTCGTTCATCTCTCGTACTAACCACATACTTATAAAGCAAATAAGATTCCAAATCACCTGTTTGTGTGAAAATATTCCAAGAAAAGTCTATCATGGACGAACCCTCCCTGATTGAGTCTAGGTTTAGGATGATTCGATCAGCAGTAGACTATCCCATACAATTAATGGATGGGTTTCGGGAGAGTGGTTTCTAACGATCGCCTTGGAATCCCAGGTCGCGCAATATGGAGTCGCGGTTTCTCCAATCTTTCTGTACCTTAACCCATAGTTCAATGAACGATTTGGAGCCAAGCAACGCTTCAATATCTTGCCGGGCTTTGCGACCAACTTCCTTTAACAAGGCACCGTTCTTGCCAATGACAATGCCTTTCTGGGAATCACGTTCCACATAGATGACAGCGGAAATATCGACGACACCATTATCTTGTACTTTCATTTGTTCGATGACGACAGCAATGGAATGAGGTACTTCTTCACGTGTAAGGTGCAAAATTTTCTCGCGAATCAATTCCGCACAAATAAACTGCTCTGGATGATCGGTTACTTGATCGGCAGGATAATACTGGGGCCCTTCTGGCAAAAACTTTACCGTCTGCTCTAGCAATGTTTGTACGTTGTTACCTTGTAACGCCGAAACGGGGACGATTTCTGCAAAATGCAATAAATCTTTATATTGTACGATCAACTCCAGTAATTTCTCCGGATGAATACGATCAATTTTGTTAAGCACCAGAATAATCGGAGTTTGTACCTCTTTTAGTTGCTCGATAATAAACTGATCGCCCTTACCGAGTCCCTCCGCCGCATCGACGAGTAGCAAAATAGCGTCCACCTCGTGAAATGTGCTCTGTGCGACTTTATTGATGTAATCTCCGAGTTTTGACTTTGGTTTATGAATGCCAGGTGTATCCAGGAACACGATTTGCGCTTGGTCCGTCGTGTATACGCCATGGATTTTGTTCCGTGTCGTCTGTGGCTTGTCCGACATAATTGCAATTTTTTGCCCGATCACTTGATTTAATAACGTTGATTTCCCTACATTGGGCCGACCGATAATAGCCACAAAGCCCGAACGATAATGCTTGTTTTCGATCAAAAACAGCTCCTCCAACCTATTTCCAATTTTGTTATGATATAGTGATAAATTATTAACCTGTAGGTAGGGAGAAAGCGCCTGGTAGCAGTTCAGCCACTTTCATCATCTGCACTTCACCTTGAAGATTTGCCATATAGACGGGCATATCTGGTGAACATAATTCACTTAGTACTTGGCGACAAACTCCGCAGGGAGTAATCGGTCGCGCTGTGTCTCCAATTACAGCAATTGCACGAAATGCGCCTGGTTTCACGCCGTCTGCGATCGCACGATGCAAGGCTGTTCGTTCAGCGCAATGGGACGGGCCATAAGCTGCGTTCTCTACATTGCATCCAAGATGGACGCAACCATCATCAGATAGCAATGCCGCCCCCACCTTAAAGGATGAATACGGCGCATACGCATGCTCTCGAACCTGTGCCGCCAACTGGATTAACGTATCACGATCGACCATCGTCTGTTTGCCCCCATCGTCGTTCACCCTCTATTACCGTGTAAGTCCAGCCTTCTCAAGCACTGATTCCTGTCTAGCAAACATGTCCTTCTCTTCTTCGGATGTACCATGATCATACCCGATCAGATGGAGGAATCCATGGACGAACAAAAAACCCAATTCCCTCTCGATGGAATGACCGTAATCCTCGGCTTGAGCAATTGCGCGCGGTACGGAAATGATAATGTCGCCGAGCGGTTCTTCGTATTCGTCAGCCTCTTCTGTTTCATCTTCTTGCTCAAGATCTTCCAGATCATCATAGATAATATCAAGCTCTTCGTCGCCAATCTCCGTCATAGCGAACGACAGCACATCCGTTGCCTTGTCGATGTTGCGATATTGTTTATTTAACTCACGAATATCTTCGTCGGTCACAAACGATAGTGCAACTTCACCATTGTGAATGTCCTCTTGTTCCCCAGCTAATTGGAGTAAATGCTCCAACTGTTGAATAAATCGTTCATCGATAGGGAAAATCTTCTGTTCATCACTCCACACAAGTCGCAACGTCATTAAGGTTTCCTCACTTCCTGATCACTGTTGTAAGCACTAATGATTCGTTGCACAAGCGAATGACGAACAACATCCTGCTCTGCAAAATGAATAAATCCAATCTCGTCAATACCATGTAGAATTCGAATCGCTTCGACTAGTCCTGATGACTTACCACGTGGCAGGTCAATCTGAGTGATGTCGCCAGTGATGACCATTTTGGAACCAAATCCAAGTCGGGTCAGAAACATCTTCATCTGTTCCGGTGTCGTATTCTGGGCTTCATCCAGAATAATATAAGAATCGTCTAACGTCCGTCCCCGCATATAGGCTAATGGAGCAATTTCGATTAAACCGCGTTCCAAAGATTTTGCCACTTGATCGGGACCGAGTACATCGTTAAGGGCATCATACAACGGGCGCAAATAAGGGTCAACCTTCTCTTGCAAGTCGCCCGGCAAGAAGCCTAGACTCTCCCCCGCTTCAACCGCTGGTCGAGTTAGGACGATGCGTTTCACTTGCCCTTCTTTGAGAGCCGACACTGCAAGTACAACAGCAATATATGTCTTGCCCGTGCCTGCTGGCCCAACTCCAAACACGATGTCGCGTTTGCGTATCGTATTGAGATACATCTTCTGACCAATCGTCTTTACGCGAATGGGCTTGCCCTTGTACGTTACGGCAATTTCACCCTTCAATAATTCCAACAATTGATCGGCTTTCATTTGTTTCGCTAGGTCTAGGGCATAACGAATATCTCTTTCCGACAACGCATAGTTACCGCGTACTAACTGAAGGAGTACAGCGAAGAGATGCTCTAGAATCTGAACATCAGTGGAAGCTCCCTGGATGACGAGCTCTTCTTCACGGGAGAACAAAGTCGCCTGCGTCTCCCGTTCTATCAGTTGCAAAAACTTGTCCTGTGGGCCAAAGACCGCAAGCCCCTCTGCTGCACTCTTAAGTGCAATTTTCACTGTCACTTGACTGCTCGAATCGATCAAAAAGCCTCAGTCTCCTTGCCCGATGATGGGTTGTTCGATGGCAATTTGTTCTTCCACTTCGTAGTATACGTCCATATAAACTTTACCATTCTGCGCTTCCTGATGCAAAATCTTTTGTGACACCACCTTCGCATCCTTACCCGCCCGCTGAAGCAAATCAGCCTGCGAATACTCAAGTCCGATTCTAATAGCTTCCTCTTGAGTTAGTGGTTTGTTCAGATGAGTGACCTGCATCACCGTTTCCGTCAACCAACCGATGGGCAAACCATATTGTCGCCAGTGAAGGGTTTTCCGATCTATATGCGTCTCTAGGAGTTCATAAGGTTTTTTGCCGTATCCCGTTAATTGTATTGCACGATTTCCCATCACCAAATAAAATCGACTAAACGATTCGCCAGTGTAACCTTTAAAATATTGCGTCTGGGGCACCTCAACCCGCGACGTATACCACACGATGCCATGTACCGAGCCATTGGCAACCACGACTTGGCTGTTCATCTCATTGCCAATATAACCAGAAATAAGAACTTGGCCTTTACGGACATACATGTTAGGACTGACCAAAGGTTTGCCCTTAACCGCTACAACTTGGGTAATCATGGCATTTTTTGTGGCAATTAAGTTGCGCGGACTAACGAGTGGTCGCTGCTCAGGCTTCGTCGATTCCACCACCCGAATGATCATTTGAGTTCCACGTATTTCTACACCAACCCAGGCAATATCAGGCAGCTGTCGTTGCAAATGACGCGCGAGCTCTGCCTCCTGCTGTAGACGAAATTTCCACTGGTATTGTTTAATGCCAATACCCCTAGCTACACGCAACACCTCTTCATTGCTTAAAGAAACCGTGCCCTCCACCTTCACTTGCCAGACAATTGAAGAGAGCATGTACAATCCAACAATAAACGCAAGCATCCCAACAGCAAAAAACTTCCGCCGACCTAGTTTGTCCAGAAAAAAAGGAAAACCATTCCTTTTCTGCACATGCATTCGACAGCCTGTCTGCTTCAAAATGGGACGAAGTCGAAAAAAATCCGGTAGCAAAATGGTTAATTCTGCAACGCCCTCCGTTTTCAGATGTGCATCCCAAATCATGAGCCGACTCGCCGCTACAGCATTCATGAACCCCTCTAGTCGGTTTCCCCGTACTTCGATTTTCACATAACCGCGCAGTGTGGAGAACGTACTCACCTTCATCCTGCTGCCCCCTTATTTTGGACCTAACCCGTATTTAATTTCTGAAATTTTACCTTCAATCCAAACTTCTTCAGGCAAAATCGATCGAATCACAAGTTCGCGACCATGTACCTCGATTCGCCCTTTATTAATCGCAAGATCCAACCGTTCATTGGAAAAATGTAACACGCCGTGATGATTCTCAATGCAAAGCTGCATATCACCAATCATCATCAACCGTGGGAGATCCAAGGAGACGTCTTGTGGAACGTCGAACCACTTCGCGGTGATTTGATTGAAAGTCCGTTTCAGTCGACGCATGCCTGGCGAACCTCCTGATTTGCGCGTGTCCTCACGCCATCCCAAGTATGGGTATAGGGCGTCTATAAACCATATGCAGATATTCGTGAAAATAGACAAAATCAAAAAAGTCCCACTTCCGATAATGAATTCGGAAGTGAGACTTTTCATGATGGAAAAACTAACGTCGTTGATATGGTCGTTTAGAACGAGGGGGGCCAAGCACCTCGGCCCAGACGACACCTCGCATCGCATCGTCCAACTTAATCGCAGGATTATCTGCAATTGGCTCCTCTAACGTTTTAGCAACATTAGATTGTAGTGTGGGTCTACTATCGACTTCCTCTGTCCGGGACCAAAAGTCAGATCTCGAGTCCTGAATAGTCGATCTGTCTTTAATCGTTGGCATCGCTTCCCTCTTCCCCCCAACCGATTGTCCTGACTGCCCACTAGGGTTGCCGAAAGGCGGCATCATTGGTGCCTGTGTGGGTCGATTCGACAGGCGAGAAATAAGGTATCCTCCAAGCGCGACAGCTAAAATAATGACAATGTTTAAATTTTGTAGGATAAGATTGATGACATCCATCGGGTTCCCCCCTTTAAAGGATCGGACGACCCGTTATTCTTTTTCAACCTTGCCTGTGTCGCTCGACTTGCCAATCGCTGAGCGCATTTGAGTATCCGCATCAATATTTTTTAAGTTCATGTAATCCATGACCCCGATTTTGCCGCCTCGAAGCGCCTCAGCCATTGCCAATGGAACCTCTGATTCTGCCTCAACGACTTTTGCTTTCATCTCGATTACGCGCGCCTTCATCTCTTGCTCTTGAGCTACCGCCATAGCGCGACGCTCTTCTGCCTTCGCTTGAGCAATCCGCTTATCAGCTTCAGCTTGTTCCGTTTGCAGATGGGCACCAATATTCTTACCTACATCCACGTCTGCAATATCGATGGATAAAATCTCGAATGCCGTTCCAGCATCAAGACCCTTACCAAGGACAGTGCGGGAAATCGAATCAGGGTTTTCTAACACATCTTTGTGGGAATTCGCGGATCCTACCGTAGTGACGATCCCTTCGCCAACGCGAGCAATAATGGTTTCCTCGCCAGCTCCGCCGACTAGTCGATCAATATTTGCACGAACGGTAACACGCGCTTTTACCTTGACCTCAATACCATCCTTTGCAACCGCAGCTACAATTGGAGTCTCGATCACTTTCGGATTAACACTCATCTGAACAGCAAGGAGAACATCACGTCCGGCAAGGTCAATCGCAGCAGCACGCTCAAAACCAAGCGAAATATTCGCGCGTTGCGCTGCAATGAGCGCGTTAACAACGCGATCGACATTACCACCTGCTAAGAAATGGCTCTCAAGCTGGTTAATGGTCA
>JBILCE010000034.1:0-7641 GCA_044353305.1 Paenibacillus sp. | reverse complement strand
CCAAAAAATCAAGAGTACAGACAAGAACTAAAACTACTGGAATCTATACATGGCAGCAAAACCTCTGAAGAGTATCGGAAAAAAATATTGAATTTACCCGCTATCGTGCCGGAACAGGACAACTTAGCTTGATAATTGGCTACACTATAGGGATCATTCTAAGCGCATCTGGAATCGGAATTTTAGATTCAGTGCTAAATTTGAATGGAATAGTGAGGGGCTCCATTAAACAACAGTTGATACGTGGGAGTGACATTGTGCTGACATCAGGCCTGTTGGCAGGTGGTAGTCAGGCATTTCATGAAATGGTGGCTAATTCAATACAAGATGCTGTCAAAGTGCTGAGAGAACCAAACAGTACCTAGGCTAAACAAAAACTCCTGTAATTAACCTCATCAAATCACCTTCTGCATCATTAAGCCCCAATGGCAAATACAAATCCACCTGTCAAATTAATGATGCTTGCCCTGGCAGCACCGCAAGAGCAGCAGACACCACCGCAAAGCGAAGTATTTAAATCAGGTCAACCATTGGTTGTCTTCCTGGGTGTGCAAAAGCGTGAAAATGCAAACGGAAGAAGCGAAGAGTGGGACGAAAACAGATGGTATGTTGGCTTGGCGAAGCTTGACGAATTCTTAGGCTACATTTCGAACGAAAATCCTAATGACGGACGAGAAGAAAATTTAGTAGAAAAAAATCTATTTGAAAAATTCTCAGTTAAAGAAATAGTCAAAACATGGCAAGAAAATAAAGAGATCCAAAAAGTAGGTATTTCTGATGGATCCGGAAGTAACACAGAAAATAGGTTTTTAAACGACAACAAAACTCTTTGGATTGATAAGATTTATCGAGTCTTTTTCTTTAATGGGAAGCAAGACAATGGTGTGTACCGTGGGTGTCAGGGAGATGCACTTAACAAACCCTTATTGAGGCTGGATACCGCAGCATGGGTCGAAAATATGGCATCAGAAGAGAAACCTGATCCTCAATGGGTGGTATCACGGCTTCGGTTGACATGTGACAGTTCCTGGCTGGAGGAAGGGGAACCAAAAAGCAGGTTGCTTACAAGATTTCGGCTTGTCGCCCATATCCCTGTGGCTGTGAATAGTCATAATGATGATGATGAAGGTAAAGATGCCAAAGCTAAACGATATGACACGCGAGTGATATTGGTTGCAGACTCAAGTAGTACTGGAGGTTCCCAATCCCTTTGGGCCAATAATGACATTGAAGATAGGCACGAGGGCATCATATTCCCTCATTTCAATCAGCTACATCTTGCTTTTAGCGAATCGAATGGCTTCTCAGGTGATAATTTAACAAATGAAACATTGGAAAAATCAGGAGATAATTCAAATCTACGAACATTAAAAGAACTAACAGACACAAAAAACCCAATTTCTGCTGATAACAGTGATGAAACGGACAACTCAGAACGAGTAAATATCCCAATACTTAGCAGCTTTATAGATTTAAAAGATAAAGAACCATCACGACTTATAAATAAAATTCGGAGACGACAATTAAGTCTCAAGCAAATCAAAGATAAACGGTTTGCACTTAGAATAGAGTCACACCTTTTAGTCAGAGATTATGATAAACAAGAAAAGCTATGGCATGCCGTAATTAAACCATTTACTGAATTAGAATTCCCTGGCAAATTAAATAAAAATGAGAATGAGTCCGGATGGTTTTTAGTTCAGGAGCAACTTGAAAAAGATATAATTTTAGATTTGCAATCCCCTGCAATTAAACCAAGCAGGTGGCACCTAACTATACGTATAGACCCAGAGTTAAAAACACATGAAATCGAAAATCTTATATTCGAAAAATGCAGCAAGATCAGTCAAGCTGTGCGCCAAGGCCTCTATCTGACTAGGCCGGCAACAGGAGTTTCATTTCTTCCAGGCATAGGTGTTAGTCAGCAAGATTGCACTGGCAATCCATGGCAATTGAACGGAAGGCTGGAACAAATCAGCCATCGCCGAAGGATTTGGCTCGATATGGAGGATGTGAACTGGGAAAAACAAGCCCCTGATCCAGAGGGTCGAAGTCTAACGTTTGAGTCACTTACGCCTGTTACCAAAAACAACCTGCTAGGCGATGGAATTGGAGAATTAAAAGAAGATAAACTACCGATAAATTTTATAAACGATCA
Organism: Paenibacillus sp.; assembly: GCA_044353305.1. Taxonomy (GTDB): domain Bacteria; phylum Bacillota; class Bacilli; order Paenibacillales; family NBRC-103111; genus JBILCE01. Next base: position 5,483 of record JBILCE010000034.1, on the reverse strand, counting down.
TGATGTGTTTGTGGGTGTTGATGGACAAAGTATTCTGGGATCAAATCAGGATAACGTCCTTGAACTTAGCGAAAGCGCACAATTAGAGAAAGGAACAGTTCGCTTTGGGTTAGCTTTCAAAGAAGCTAACAATGATAGAGTACATTATTCCAATTTCATCCTCGGATCGCTGGAGTTTAGCTTGGGGAGCAAACCCAATATAAACATACAGATCGCCCTGCAACCAAAGCCATCTAAACCAGAAAAAAAATTAGAAAGTGAGCATAATAGTCCACTAGAAAGCTTCATGCGAATTAATGTTAAAAGTTTAAAGCCTGTTGTTCAAGATCAAACCAATGAAGACAAGGGGAATGAAGATGAGCAAGCTTTAATTCTTGAGCTTCCTAAAATAATAAACTCGGACGGTGTTAGGGTAGTGCAAGGGGACACGCAAGAAGAACATCCAGGGGGAACCAATGCTGAAGGCAATGGAGCCTTCAGGCTTGAGATTAGAGAAAGTGTTGGTGAGTGGATTAAAATAAATAAACAGGGTGATGTAAATAATTTTATATGGCAAGACCAAAAGCTAGAAGTAAAGCTAATCCAAAACCCCATCGCAGCCAACATTAAAGCAAGCTTGAACCCATTGATTGTGCTGGATCGAAAGCCTTGGAGAGCTGTCCTGGTGGCTGGGGAAAAATTCACAAGTGGGGGTGCAGGAGGTGGTAACAACACCATTGCAAAATATATGCCAGGAGATGATGGCCTCTATAGCTGGCAATTTTTTGATCAAAAGGAAACTGTGACTTGGTTGCTTCCCCCACAAACCTTGGGGGAGGCAATGGAAAAACGCCGAAGTGAAATTGATATTGCGGAAGGTATGCCAGCGCCGATGCGATTTGGGTCCAATTCAATCCTTGTTATTGATCCAACGTTTCGTAACCCCAAGAATTATCGCGAGGCAGGTTGGAATTTAAAGCGAATCCTAGCAAAAATAACCGATGCTCCCTCTGGTGCCTTGGTTAAAGAGCTACGACTGGAATTGATCTACGGATTGCTGACACAGATCAATCCAGACCAGGAGGTGCCGGTCTGGGTCACTGAAATGCAAGCAGTCATCGGACGTGCAGCTTCCAGGCGCGCCGTCGGTGGCGGTAACTCATTCGCAGATTATGGTCATTATGTGCAACAAGTTCTTCAGGCCGAAGGCCAACGATTAGCAGTGGATAAACTGTGGTCTGGCAGACCAGAAGCATCATTTCTGTGGAAAGAAGGTCTTCAATTCACGCTTAGAACATATGAAGATTCGCCAGAAAATATCAAGAAAACTGAAGAAGGATTACAAACTCCTTTGAAATTCCCTGCCGCGTCAGGATATCCAAATGGTGAAGAGGCGAATGATGACCCTGGCAAGAGTGCAATTGTTAAGACTTTTAGGGATGGTAATGCGGTAGTGAACTTCCCAGGAGGGGTGGCATGGGCAATTGAAACAGCTAATATTTTAGGTGAAATTTATGTTCAAGGCACAAGTAACGAAGGGCAGATCGGCAGTGTTCATTTGTCAGCACTTGGTGGATGGGGCAATCAAAGGGCGGTTTTTGACAAAAGCATATTTGAGACAGAAACCACAATGGGCCGGCTGCAAACATACCGGCTCGAACGCTTGGGTCGTATAGGCGGACTATATAACAAAGCAAAACATGTGATTGAATTTCAGCGTACTGTCGCACCAACAGACCAATTTACATCAAGTCAAGATCAATTACTCGATCGTCCAGTCTTACGAAAAACTAGAGAATATATACAGATCTTGGAGCCCAAAAAAGCATTTTCAGAGTCAGGCGAGGCGACTTATGAAACTGGATTTCTGCTTGGATCCGAATTTGTCACGCAACGCATTTTTGTCGATAGTGATTGGGGAAGGGATGTCAGAAATGAAGGCTGGATGGTTCCACTATGGAAAAAGCAAAACGTACAAAATGGCTATTCCTATCCCCCACCGGAGGTCTTCCTCACAGTGGTCGGAGAGGACGGCACGAAACGCTCGGTCAAGATTGAAAGTGTTGAAAAACTTGTCTTTTATACATCAACACGTGAAGGTGACACCGCAGAGACGATTGACGATTGGCCAGCAGTTGAAGGAATTGACTTCTGCGATCTACCATTGCCAAGCGTCAAAATTAAACCTCCTAAAGATAGAGATTATGGAAACCAATTACATGACGGCTTTCTTGCCAAAGCCGCTACTGTTCCTTTTGGCTATGACAATCTCACCTTGATCCTGTCAGAGTCCTCTGTACCAGTACGGATCACAGCTGGCCGATCAAACGAAGGGCCTGCCGCTCCAATCCGGGCAGTCACCATTGGCCGTGCAGCTCCAGCAAAGAACAGTAAACTCGATGAAATATTGCAGATTAAGGGAACCGCACTTACAGACATCAATAATGAAATCCGAGCAGTCTTTGAAAACTGGGCAGGCCGGGTAGTTGCAGAAATGGGTTGCAAGGAAGATCGTCAGAATGAAACCGATAATCACTTCCGGCCTCAATTACAAAAGTTACTAGATAACATTGAAATACCTGACATAACTAACGACAACTTAAAGCAGGTAATAAAAACTAGAGTAACCACAATAATAAACTCAGTTTTTCTATTAACCCTTGCAGATGCAGAAAACATCTTACAACTGGTGATCAATCTCGAATCCAGCATGAACAGTAGACTAAAAGAGGTCTTAAATAGAATACAGAGTGCACACAAATTGCTATCCCAATTTGAGGTTAATGCAGGAGGTACAGATCAAGTTTACTACGATAATTTAGCCAAGAGCATTCAAGACACTGAAAAGTCTATAAACGACTTTATTCAGCTTCCATCAGAATCAGACATATCTTTTAAAATCAGACAACCGAAGGAAGATCTTATAGATAACATATTTGATTTTTCAAGCTTAATTATCCCCACGGACGATTGGAAAATGCGAGAAAAGGTTGCAAAAAATTTAATTTTAGATTACTTAGCAAAAAAGTTAATTGCAGAAAATTTAAATCTAAAATCACTACTAAAATTTCTTGGGGAAGATATTAATGATTATTTAACTCCAATTACAAATTCCGTCGTGGAAGTTAAGAAATTAAGAAATAATTTCTCGAACGAAATACTTATTCTTACAAAGTATCTTACTACCAATAATCATGAAAGTCCTCTTCCAGATAGAGTGGTCCAAGCAAAGAATAATATAAATACATGCTATGAGAACATTAAAAATGAAATAATTAAAATCTCTCCAAATACAAATCATGACTGGGAACCAATTCAGAGGAAAGTTATTTCATATACTCAGGAAAATTCAATAAAGCCTACATATCTTGAGTCAGATCGAAATCTGTGCACACAAAACCTTCTTGCCATAATAAAAAATAATCTTACTTACAAATTTCCTAGTATTCTATCAGTTAAAGCCGAGATATTTGACGAAACAATTAAAGCAATCCGGAAGCTCAACAACAATTCACCCGCAGATTGGACAAAAGATGCTGAACAAATAATTTCCGAATCGATAGATGTTATAGACAATAAACTAGCAAGTCAGCTTCTTCCTTTGCAGAACCAATTAAAATTGAAAGCAAATAAAGCAGAAACACTATACCAACGTGCCGACAACACACTAAGAGTACTCCGTGCAGCAGGCTCACCACCAAAGGTTGAGGGCTTGGTGATTAATCGCCCGCAAGTGGCCTATGTCTTTGATCTGGTCAAGCCCGTCGTTGATATGACACCAGCTGTTGCTCTCGCCAATCGCGTAGTTGCCACCAAACGAGCGATTGAACAAACTGCCGATGCCGCCGCCGACCTGCTGCAACCCTTTGGGGTGAGGTTGCCTGTAGAGGGATTGGCTGCAGATCTGCTGCCAGCGGATCTGGGAGAAACCTCCTTATCAAAACTCCTGCCTGATATGGCAGGCTTGAAGTTAGATGCATTGCTACCCTCCCTCAAGCTGCCTGATCTCAGTGACAAGGTTAAAATCACCAGGGGGTTTGATAAAGCTAAGCGTCAAGCCTGGTTGAACGCCACGGTCGATATTCCCCTCAAAGGCACCACCACTCTGCTCTCTTTTGGGCCATTGAGCTTCTCGTTGATTGATGGGAAGATCTCCGCCCGCTCTCGAATGACGATCAATCAGAATGGCCGTACAGAAACAGATGCCAAAGGGGAAATCACAGGAAACTGGAAAGTTGTCGCTGGTGGAATTGAGGTCGTTACATTTGAGAAAACACCTTTGGTATTTGAAAAGTCTGGAAAATTAGACTTCAAACTTTCCACAAAACGCGTCAAGTTGTCTCCACAGCTTCAATTCATCACAAACCTTCTAGAACAAGTTAAGAAATCAATTCCTCCAGGGATTGAACCTATTTATCGCGATGGCCTTCCGGCAGGCATACGCTGTCTGCTTGCCATGGATCTACCACCGATATCTACAGGCGTATTTGGAATTACCGACCTAACTTTGGGATGTAGTTTTGGTGTTTATGCCTATCCTGAGTTTGAAATTACAAGTTCGTTGGATGTAGGTACACAATTATCACCTTTCACATTAGCCGTATGGCTTCTAAATGGAGGTGGTTATATATCCCTGCAGCTACGTTATGTGCCAATGGCAAAACCAGGTCCTTTAATTATATTTTCATTAGATCTTTCCATGGTAGCTGGTGTAGGCATTGGATTTGCTGTAGGCGTTGTTTCTGGTGCTATATGGATTCAGATTGGCTGTGGCATGAAACTTGAATTGAGCACAGGAAAAAATAGCAAGAAAGTCACTACAATAAAGGTAATGCTACTCATCCGTGGCAATGTAGATATAGCTGGCATAGCCACAGCCGGCATTCAGCTTCTGATGGAAGCCAGTTACAATGGTGCCGATATGGTTGCTAAAGGTATTCTACGTGTGAGCATTCGCGTAAGCTGGCTTTATACTTTTAAAGCCCAAGAAAAGGTAAAATACAAACTTGCTGGCGGGAAGCCTAACGATAATGCGAAAGATTATGCTGACTCTTATGCATAAGATGCTCCTCTAACTCCTTTCATTCAGCTTCGCCTCTTCATTTCTCCTTTCCTTTTTCTTGCAGCAATGGACACACTCATCATTCAAGTTCAAGTTGATCGCTTGCTGCCTACAAAGAAAGATGATCAAAAAAAAATATCATGGCTGGCATTAAAGGTTAGTTCTTACTGGAAAGATGTCATTGTACCAACCGACTTCCACAAACAAGCGCAACTACCTTGGAACTGGCAGTCCCAAGAAGTTGAGAATGTTGCATGGGATCCTAGTGACCCAGAAAATTGGACAATATGGAGGAAGGATGCTGACAAATATGAAATCATTACAGGTAAACAAATTGATCAGAATATATTCGATGAAAACATGAGGCCAAAACTTCAGATGCTACTTGTTGATAAAGCAAAAGGGAAATTCTCGAATGCGATAAATGATATCTATATCATAA
>JBILCE010000033.1:0-7646 GCA_044353305.1 Paenibacillus sp. | reverse complement strand
AGCTGTCCACAACGTATCTCGATCAAAGTTATGTTTAAAATGATGCCCGAACTTCGTTGCCACGACCCAGTCTTCACGCCGTTGACTTTTCAAATAGCCACCAATCAGCGATTCGGACAAATGATCACCGTAACATTCGGCTGTATCAATAAGGTTTATGCCGAGCTCTTTAGACTTCCCGAACATTCGATCAACTTCGGATTGTGTAAAAACAACGTCCCATTCGCCACCTAATTGCCATGTTCCAATTCCAACCACAGACACCTTCAAATCCGTTTTGCCCAATCTACGATAAAGCATCGTCACTGTATATCCCTCCATATTTTGAGCAACAAAATGAATAACTCTCTTGTCATTATAGAAAAGTTACGCCACATAAAACAAGAATCAACTATCCTTTATAGACCCCCTACCACCAAAGCCTGGAAAATGGCATAATGGAATAACATCAGCTTGGAGACGGAGGATGTCCAGTTGCGTTGGTATAGGTTCAAAGTTATGTTATGGTTGACGGTAATCAGCGTTATGTTGTGGGGAAATTCGATTACTCGGGCGGCAGAATTAAATAACAATTTGATTGTAAATCCTAGCTTTGAATTGATCGAAGACGGCATGCCCGTGGGTTGGATACTGGATGTATGGAATCAGGATCCTGCTGCTACTAAAGCTCATGCTGTAACGCTAAGAGAAGACTTAATGGCTAATGTATATAGTGGTGATGCTTCTGTTGTAATAGAAAATACGTTACCGAACGATGCAAAGTGGGTTCAGAAGGTCGTTGTAAAGCCAAAGACCACTTATCGATTGGCAGCTTGGGTAAAGGTAGCAGATGCTAGTAAAACAACCAAAGGCGCGAATGTGTCTACTTTGAATGTGATCGAGACGTCGAAGGACTGGACAGACACTGTCGGCAGATGGCAAATGGTTGAGTTATATGGGAAAACAGGATCAAAGCAAGATGAGTTGCATGTCATGGTTCGTTTAGGTGGCTACGGTAGTCTAAACACGGGTAAGGTGTGGATAGACGATGTGTCACTGGTCGAAAAAAAACCACCATCAGGAGTGAAAGTCATCTCATTCGAGCCGCAAAAGCCAGCCAAAGCGGTTTCTGCTGGTTCATCTCCAGACGTCTCTGCATTGCCTATTATGGCGAAAGCGGTTTTGTTCGCTGTTCTTTTCGCTGTCATGGTTGTTTGGGGAATTCGTCGACCTGAAAATCGGTTCCTTCAATCGATGAAAGGTGTTGGATGGAAGATAGCAATGGTGCTCATCGGGGCATTCTTGTTGAGACTTCTAATTGCGTTTAAAAACCCAGGGTATCCAGCGGATATGGCTACATTTATTGCATGGGCGTTACACGCTGCGGATGTAGGATTAAGTGGTTTTTATACCGACACCATTTTTGCGGATTATCCACCTGGTTATATCTACGTGTTATTTATCATCGGTCAGATAGCAAATGGGCTTGGCTTTGATCCCGGAGGGGAACAAATTCGATTACTTGTGCGAATTCCTGCGATACTAGCTGATCTTGCGATCTGTGCGTTGTTGCTTCGAATTGGTCTGAAGCGGGGTGACGGTCGGATCGGTTTTTGGTTGGCGGTGCTATATGCGCTTAATCCTAGCGTATGGATCAATTCGGCATCGTGGGGGCAAGTCGATTCGATCTTTACATTGGCGCTAATTGGTTCACTTTTGTTGGTAACTAGCGGTCGGACGAACATGGCGGCCATGCTTTTTGCCATCACTGTGTTAATTAAGCCGCAAGCTTTGATTTTTACACCGGTTTTTGTGTTTCCATTGTTGATCAGGGGAGAGTGGCGGAAAATCGGCACCTCACTGCTCAGTGGTATGGCAGTGTTTGTTGCATTAGTTACACCTTTTGCGATCAACCAATCTCCATTATGGATAGTGAATCTATACAAAACGACGTTACAATCTTACCCGTATGCAACGCTAAATGCCTTCAACTTATTTGCCTTAACGGGTGGCAATTGGGTGTCGAACGCGGAGCGAACGCTCGGACTGTCTTACACCGCCTGGGGCACCATTTTTATCTTGGCGGTTACAGTGGCTTCGGTCGTTATATTTTGGCGTAGACGGGGGCATTCGCTTGTGAGATCGAAGTCGAATGGCCCAACAAACTCTAACTTGATTAGTAAAAAACCGGATGCGACAGCACTTGCGCTCGTGGCCTTGTTGCTCATAGTGGTCGTCTTTGTCTTAGGGGTCAAAATGCATGAGCGTTACTTATATCCAGCTGTGGCGCTGTCTATTCTAGCGTACCTTATGGTCAAGGACCGAAGATTGCTTACTCTATCCCTTGGGTTTAGTTTGACCCATTACATAAACGTTGCCTATGTACTGGAATTCGGGCAACAGAATGTATCTGTCGTACCCGTTCGTGACAGTGTATTGCTGATGATATCAGGAGCGAATTTACTCTTGCTTGGGTATCTTGTCTGGGTTTGTTATGACGTTCTACTGAAAGGCCGTGTACTTCCTCTGTCAAACCTGGTTACAGAAAACGATCTTGCGCTAGTTACTAATGGGACTACACAAGTAAACGATACTGCGTCAGCGGAGACCGGGGACAGTTTAGGGACGAAACGCCTTTTTACAAAGAGAGATTGGCAATTGCTTGGTATTCTGATGGCGGTTTATTCCGCGCTTGCTCTGTATAATCTCGGATCGTTCAAGGCACCTCAGACGGTCTGGGAACCGGATCGCAATGGACTTGAGGTTCAGTTTGATTTTGGCACACCGCTACAAATTGCCAAAGTAAATGTATTCCCAGGCGTGGGTGAGGGCAAATATCGAATTGAATTTTCTCGTGATGGGCAAAATTGGAATGATTCAACACCAATAGATGCCAACTATACGAAAAATTTCGTCTGGATCACGAATAATATTCAGGTGAATGCCCGCTATGCTCGGCTTACTGTTGAAAGTGTTGGGGGCATGCTGCATGAGCTAGCTTTCTATGAGACTGGCAAAGATGTGCCGACCGCTGTTCAGGTTCTAAATGATAAGCGTGTCGATAAAGGTGGGCCACTCGATCCACGTCATCTTGTCGACGAACCAGATCAGACCGTGTTCAAGCCAAGTTATTTGTACGGCACTTATTTTGATGAAATATATCACGCACGGACAGCGTATGAACATCTCCACGGGATTAAGCCTTATGAAACAACGCATCCACCTCTAGGAAAGTTACTCATTTCCGTTGGGATCTGGCTGTTTGGCATGAATCCGTTCGGTTGGCGGATTGTTGGTACACTGTTTGGTATCGCAATGATCCCACTCCTATATGTGTTCGCAAAGCGACTCTTCGGTGGAACACGATGGGCATTTATTGCGGCATTTTTATTCACATTCGACTTCATGCACATGGCCCAAACCCGAATTTCAACTATTGATGTGTATGGTGTATTTTTCATCCTATTAATGTTTTATTATATGTACAAGTACGTGATGATGAATTTCTATGAACAACCATTTAAAAAGACGTTATGGCCGCTTTGTGCGTCAGGATTCTGGTTCGGAATTGGTGCTGCTTCTAAGTGGATTGTGCTTTACGGTGGTGCGGGTCTAGCATTCCTGCTGTTCTATTCATTATATGAACGATATCGCGAGTACGAAATCGCCAAACAATGGATGATCCGAACACCGCATTCGAAGCAACTAGATGTGCCCAATAAGGTGCTACTCGAAACCTATCGCCATCGGATTGCTCAGTTCTCAAAGCGAACGTGGACAACCTTGGCGGTTTGCGTGCTGTCTTTTGTCATCGTACCGGTCATCATCTATAGCCTATCTTTCTTGCCTGCACTTACGTCGAAAGGCGAGACCTTGTCGGTTAAGCGACTTGTCGAATACCAGACGAGCATGTATGATTATCACTCAAAATTGAAGGCGACCCACGATTTCGGTACACCGTGGTATGAGTGGCCGGTTATGGTTAGGCCAATCTGGTTTTACTCCGGTTCGAACGTTCCTGAGGGGCAAAAATCGAGCATTGTCTCAATGGGTAACCCTGCAATCTGGTGGTTTGGGATTGCTGCCATTGTGCTTGCCATCGTGATTGCACGCCGACAGAAGCATAAGGGGATGCTCGTTGTCCTTACAGCTTATTTTGCACAATTTCTCCCTTGGATGCTTGTGTCGCGACTGACGTTTATTTATCACTATTTTGCGATGGTGCCTTTTATGATATTAGCTATTGTTTATGTGTTTCGCACGTGGAGTGACCATACGACCGCTGCGCGCAAATGGATTTATGCTTATATGGCACTAGCGCTAGTGCTGTTCGCAATGTTTTTCCCAGTCTTAACAGGGCTTGAGGTCAACAAAAATTATGTGGATTACGTACTGCGTTGGTTTCCGAGTTGGTATTTCTAGGAGGCGTGAAGGGTGACAAGCCGTTTGGTCCATTATTCAGTCATTGTTCCCATGTACAACGAAGAAGAAGTTATTGAACAGACGTATAAGCGTCTGAAGGGAGTCATGGACGGGGTCGCTGAGCCATATGAGCTCGTATTTGTTAATGACGGAAGTCGGGATAAATGCGCAGACATCGTTCGAGGAATTACCGAGCAAGATGGTAATGTGCGGTTGCTTGATTTTTCCCGTAATTTTGGTCATCAGATCGCGATCACGGCGGGCATGGATTATGCTGCTGGACGAGCAATCGTGGTTATTGATGCCGACCTGCAGGATCCGCCGTCCGTTATCCCCGCTATGATTGAACAATGGAAAGCCGGCTACGATGTCGTTTATGGACGTCGTCTGAAGCGAAAGGGCGAGACCATTTTTAAGAAGGTAACTGCTAATTTGTTCTATCGCACGCTTCGTAGTATGACAATCGTGGACATACCGGTAGATACTGGCGATTTTCGTTTGATCGACCGCAAGGTAGCTGATGTATTACGTGGATTGAAGGAGAAAAATCGATTCGTCCGCGGGCTAGTAAGCTGGGTGGGCTTTAAGCAGACGTCTGTTGAGTATGTCCGGGAAGAGCGTTGGGCAGGAGAGACGAAATATCCCTTACGCAAAATGATTCGCTTTGCTCTCGACGCTATTACCTCTTTCTCACATAAACCATTGAAGATTGCGACATATCTTGGATTTGGAGTGTCTTTGCTTAGCTTTTTATATTTGCTTGTAGTTCTCTATGAGCGCCTCTTTACTGATCGAACGTTGCCAGGGTGGTCTTCGCTGATCGCTTTTAATCTGCTATTTAACGGAATCACGCTCGTGCTTATTGGAATCATCGGCGAGTATATTGGTCGCATCTATGATGAGTCAAAGGGTCGGCCGTTGTATATTGTTCGTGAGGCGTTGGGCTATGAGCGGAATTTGTCAGAACCGGAGCATGAGTCAGAGCAACTGAGGGAGCCGAGATGAGGTTGTACAGATTGACTGGGAAGCGAGCTGCCGCTTGGGTTCAGCTTGTCAAATTTCATGTGGTTGGCGTGTTGAATACGGCTGTGGACTTTGCCGTATTCACGTTGCTGACCTTGCTGTCCTTAAATGTATTTATCGCTCAATGTTTGTCTTACTCTGTGGGCATCGCAAACAGCTACTTGTTCCATAATTATTGGACCTTTGCAAATAAAGATGGCCGCATCGGGAACAATCCTCGAGGCAGCCAGGTAATTCGGTTTGTTTTGCTTAATTTGATGTCGCTAAGTATAGCGCTTTTGTTACTCAAAGGGATTCATGAGGTGCTAGGCATTAACGTGTTGCTTAGTAAGGTAGTCGTTACTTTTTTCACGACGATTCTTAATTTTATTGGTTCAAAAAAGTGGGTTTTTACCGACTGACAAGTTTACTTCACTTCCACCACTAAACTATCAAAAATTTTGCCATCAATATAGGTAGTCAAGCGCCAGTTTCCGGGGGTTGGTAAGCTCAGCGAGCTACTTATGGTTGCTGCAGCCCCATATTTCGGTGCACCAAGCGACGGAGCCTCGAACAATACTAGACGCTTTGTTGTATTTTGCTCGATTGCTTCCACTTTGAATGTCCCGGTTATTCTTCGTGACCCAAGAAAATACCACGTATATCGGTTAGTACTTCCAGCTATGAAATCGGGTCCTTCGAGTGCCATTTGTTTATCAAGCCAACCTTCCTGCTCGATCAATCTCGTGCGAGATGATGGGGACCAAGAAAAGTCTGGAATGTTTAATACGGTATGTCCGTATGGCACGTCATTAATTTTCATATCAAGTCGCCATAACCCACCAAGCGGCAGACCAAAGTTGGATAATGAAAATCGAAGTGAATCCCCGGTAGGTTGTGACCGGACATTGATCGTTTGATTATCCAACAATACAACAGGATCACCGCCCTTCCAAGAGGTAGCGATGATGGTGAGTCTCTTGTCAATGACCGCCTCGGGTTCATTCAATTCGACGGATAGCGTTCCACGCATCCCTGATGTAAAGTTCGTATTTGGTACAGTCGAGAATAGTTCTTTGCCATTCTGAACGGCAGTCGATTTTACGCTCCACATGGTAGCTAAGCCGCCAATTGGTTGTACATCCGGACGCGCGTAAATTTCACGGTTTGCGACAATGCCGGCCCCCCAAGCGCAGGCTAGGGCGAGTATAACAAGGCTGGACTTCCAGGCAACGGCAGCGAACTTGGCCTGTTGAATTGACGGTGACCCGGCAGTTTTTTGAAACAGGAGCATTGGCTTTTCCTCCCTGAGCGCGTAAATGGAGTACGATCTATATCCCTTTCTTCTCACAATAATCGAGCACACGATATTGTGCAAGAGGGTGTTTGTTTTACAGAAACCAATCTCTTTAAAGTAGCCTACTTAAAAGTTTCCTAAGGTAAAAGGGGGGTCTCACAATTCGATATGAGTTTGGACAGATAACGGTTTTCCAAAGTGCACTCTTTCGAACAACATCAACGGTCGTGCAGACGGACGATCTAGTGCTGGTCGTTGATCCAACCTGGCTACCTCATGAGATCAGGGAGATAGAAACATATGTTACGCTAGTTCGAAAAGAACGCCCTTGTTATTTACTTTTCACCCATGGAGATTTCGATCATATTATCGGCTATGGCGCATTTCCGGGGGCGATTACGATTGGTAGCGCTAATCTGCAACAACATTTGCAGAAGGAACATATTTTACAACAGATTCGAGAGTTTGATGCTAAACATTACATTACACGTCCCTATCCGATTGAATTTCCCCGTCTGGATATTGAGGTACATCAAGATGAACAACAACTTGTGGTTGGGGGAACGAAGCTAACATTCTATCAAGCACCAGGCCATACGGAAGATGGAATCATGACATGGATGGAGCCCGCGGGTGTTTGGATTGCAGGCGATTATTTATCCGATTTTGAATTACCGTTTCTGGATCACAGCGCAAAGGCGTATGAAGCCACGTTGTTGAAAGCGCGTCATTTGCTGGACCGATATGATGTGCGTCTGCTTATTCCTGGACACGGGGAGGCGACAAGCGATCGTCGTGAGATGGAAAGACGGTTGCACCAGTCATTGGATTACCTCCTAAGACTTCGACAAGCAGTTGCAGACGGCGATGAGTTGACTTTAGATCGACTTGGTCGCGAGCATGCTTTCCCATCTTCTTTTACAGAAGAGTGTCACAGCAAAAATGT
>JBILCE010000032.1:0-7885 GCA_044353305.1 Paenibacillus sp. | reverse complement strand
CTTGTTCGTGTCATGTTGTTGATCTTGACCTTGAATATTGACTTTGACCCCGTTATCTTGAGCATCGGATTCCGTTGATTCAGTTGATTTCTCGCCCATGTAGGCAGAGGAAGCACCTTCTATAGAGCCCGTTTCAATCAATTGAATAATCTCTTCCTTGACAAGGGTCTCTCTACTTAGAAGGGTATTCGCAACTAAATGCACTTTATCTTGATGCTCTTGTAGGAGATGTTTAGCTCGCTCGTAACAGGATCGAATAATCGTTTGCATCTCTTGATCAATCTCATATGCAATCGCATCGCTGTAGTTTTGCTCATGACCAAAGTCTCTACCAAGGAATACTTGGCCTCCTTGGGCATTGCCGAACTGCATTGGACCGAGTTTGTCGCTCATTCCATAATCAACAATCATCCTACGTACGATGCTGGTTGCCTTGCGGAAATCATCGTAAGCGCCGGTTCCAATTTCCCCAATGAACAATTCTTCTGCTACACGACCAGCAAGCAAACCGGTTACTTGATCTAGCAACTCTGATTTAGTAACAACTAGTGGATCTTCCGAGTCCTTTGGAAGCATCATGACGTAACCACCAGCACGTCCGCGAGGTACAATCGTGACTTTATGAATCATATGGGCACTGCGCTCATAATAGCCGATGATTGCATGACCCGCTTCATGATAAGCAATTGTCTTCTTATCGCGATCGCTCACAACTCGACTCCGCTTCTGAGTACCTACAATTACTCGATCGAACGCTTCTTCAACTTCTGACATTGAAATATCCTTGCGGTTGCGTCGCGCAGCGATAAGTGCCGCCTCATTTAACAAATTCTCTAAGTCTGCACCAGTAAATCCTGTCGTGTAACGCGCTAACACATCTAATTTAACGTCATTGGACAATGGCTTATTTCGTGCATGCACTTTCAATACAGCTTCACGGCCTTTCACATCAGGACGATCGACAGTAATTTGACGGTCAAAACGGCCTGGACGTAAAAGTGCAGGATCTAAAATGTCTGGACGGTTAGTAGCGGCGACAATAATAATTCCTTCGTTGGCACCAAAACCATCCATCTCAACGAGCAACTGGTTTAGTGTCTGTTCACGCTCATCATGACCACCGCCAAGACCTGCCCCCCGTTGACGACCAACTGCATCAATTTCATCTATAAAGATAATACATGGTGCATTCTTCTTCGCGTTCTCAAACAGGTCACGTACACGAGAAGCCCCCACGCCTACAAACATTTCTACAAAGTCTGAGCCTGAAATGCTGAAAAAGGGTACGCCCGCCTCACCTGCGACAGCACGTGCCAGTAGGGTCTTACCTGTTCCTGGAGGACCTACTAGTAGAACGCCTTTTGGAATGCGAGCGCCAACGACCGCAAATTTGCGTGGGTCTTTAAGGAAATCGACAATTTCGACAAGTTCCTGTTTCTCCTCATCTGCGCCTGCTACATCCTCAAAAGTAATTCGCTTTTTCTCTTCATTATAAAGGCGCGCTCGGCTTTTGCCGAAATTCATGACTTTACCGCCGCCACCTTGCGCCTGATTCAGAAGGAAAAAGAATAAGATAAAAATGATCACAAACGGAATTATGGATGTTAAGAACGAAATCCAAATACTCTGTCCTTCCATCTTCTCATACTGTTCATCGGCAACCTTATTCTCCTCAATGAGTTCAATTACCCTCTCACTAAGGGGCGCTCGCGTCTTGAAGGTTTTTGTTGAATCTAAATACTTACCTGTAATGACGTAAGTATACCCTTCAGGCTTTACAACGACTTTCTCAATCTTCTGATTTCGCAAATCATCCCTGAACGTATTGTAATTGACTATCGTTTCCATATCGTTCTGGGCGCTAATAAAGCGTACAATCCCAATTACAACTAAAAATATAAGTAGATAAAATCCAGTATTACGGAGGATCCGATTCATCCCCTGCCTCCTCTCAGCGCACTCGATTTATTTTACCACAGCATATCTAGGCTTCACAACAAAACGGCTTTGCCCTAAACATGAGCTTCGGAGTGCTAGCTGCTATATATTTCTTTTTTCAAAACACCAACATATGGGAGGTTGCGATACTTCTCCGCGTAATCGAGACCATAGCCTACCACGAACGCATCCGGTAGAATAAATCCTTTATAATCCGTTTCGAGCTCGACAGTTCGTCGGGCTGGCTTATCGAACAGGGTCACAATTGAAATGGACAGTGCATTCCGACGTTCTAAAACGTCGATTAAATAACTAAGCGTCAGTCCGCTGTCGATAATGTCCTCCACAACGAGGATGTCTCGACCCTCGACCGGCACATCAAGATCCTTAACAATCTTGACTACTCCAGATGACTTGGTGGATTGTCCGTAACTAGACACCGCCATAAAGTCAATCTCAAGTGGGACGGTAATTTGTTTCACCAGATCCGCCATAAAAATAAAGGCACCCTTTAATACACATATAACTAGCGGGTTGCGTCCCTCATAATCATCACTAATCTGCTTGCCTAGCTCGTTAATTTTCGCTTGGATCTGCTCTTCGGAATATAAAACTTCTTGAATATCATTATGCAAGCTCAAGTCCCCCTACAATATTCTATGTTTGCATGAAATCAATAAGAAGGCGTGCCTTCCAAAGGAATGACACGTAGTCGAAGAACAGCGGTTGTGCTCCCATCGACAGAGGCATGGATGGATTGGCGAATGCCAGGAATCCACAACAGTCTACCATCTGCATCGAATAAGAGTGGGGTGCGCTCCCGTCTTGAAGGCGGGATTTTGAGATCAATGAAGATATCTTTGACTTTTTTTCTACCGTTTAAACCGGGTAATTGCATGCGATCTCCAGCTCGACAATTGCGGACGAGAAACGGCAACGACAACCGATCCACATCAAAAAAAGCCACGTTCGGATTACTGAAATCGATTAATTCAGCTCGATTGTCCATACACAAAGCTTCCATTCGAACGTTTGCCTCTGGAATCTCTAAAACCCGTCTATCCAGCGAACATTCATATTGAAACTCAATCCGATTCAAGGCCTGCACAGGAAGGATGGCTACACGATCATACTCTCGCACAAACTGTAACCCTCCGCCTAGGTTGAGTTGAAGCGACGGGGTTCGTTGCTGTAAACAAGCTTGACGGACCGTTTCAATAGAAACAAAATCAATCTTATCTGAATCATGGGAAAGATAACCTAATATTAGTTTAACAATTCGCCTTTGTAAAGCAACGTGAAACGTACTCAAAACTGTCGCTGAAAACCGATATCCTCCATGTTCCCAAGTCGTGATACGCTCGAACAAAGTTAATGCTTCCGCATGCAAGAATGCATCCTCTTCCCTGATCGTATCGGCAAATCGTGTTAACGTCTGGATAAGATTGGGATTGTAGGTTTCCATCATTGGGATCAGTTCCGAACGCACGCGATTGCGAGTGTAATCCCGCTTCCGATTGCTACTGTCCTCACAATAATCCAGTCCTTGATTGAGACAAAAAGTGAGTAAATCATGTTTTGTAATACGCAAAAGGGGACGGATCAGTTCCACATTTTTGAACGGTCTTCGGGACAGAATGCCGGCCAATCCAGATGATGCTGATCCGCGCAAAAACCGCATAATGATTGTTTCCATTTGATCATCAGCGTGATGAGCAGTTGCAATCCGTGTGCACGCATGTTTCTCTGCAACGTGATGCAGAAAATCGTAGCGTTTCTCCCTCGCAGCCGCTTGCGCATTTATTCCACTGTGCCGAATATACGCAGGAAGATCTAGCGTGACTCCCTCAAAGGGAAGTCCTAGCTTGTTCGCTAATTGCTCAACAAACTTCGCTTCCGCATCTGACTCACTCCCACGGAATCCATGATTAACGTGAGCCACAACTAACCGCCAGTCCCATTCCCGGGATAGCAAAAAGAGGATATGCAACAAAGCAACAGAATCAGGTCCACCTGATACGGCCACGATGATACCATCCTCTTGATTCAGTAATTGTTCCTCCCGAATCGTTTGTTCGATTACACGAACGACGTCCATAAAAGGTTGCTCACTTCCTAAATAAATAACCATCAAGTTCCATCATTTCAGAAGCACATCACACAGGCAACAATCACTTCCTTTATCTTTTATAAAATAAACCGCTAACTTTTGCAAGTTATCTGCCTATTTGCCTTCCACAATTAGTGATTTCCGCTAATCAACTTACCGTCTTGGGCTGCTCCACTTCGCCTAGACCACGCCAATGAAAGGTTCCCCATTCCGGTACAAAACGATCAATTCGCGTAACCATAACCGTCATATCATCCTGGATGTCCCCATGTTGATGGCGAACGATCCGTTCTAACAAGCAGTCAGCAAATTCTTGTGGATCTTCCGCTCCGATTTCTTGAACAACCCGTTTCATCCACAAATCTTTATTTACCGCATAACCTGGCGCATCATACACACCATCTGTCATCATAATTAATAAATCACCGGACTGAAGCTGTGAACCAATAAGATCGACTTCAATATCCTGTAAAATACCAATTGGCAAGTTGTTCGCCGTCACTTCAATAACTTCCTTTCCTCTTTTTATATAACTAGGGGTGGAGCCGATTTTCATAAATGTTGTGTGCCCATTAAATAAATCAATGATCGCCATATCAACCGTCGCATACATTTCATCTGATGAACGCAACATCAAAACAGAATTAACCGACTTAATCGCAAGTTGTTCGTTCATTCCCGACTGTAGCAGTTGTTGTAAGAGCGTTAGCGCAGTGCTGCTCTCGGCCCGAGCACGTTCCCCGTTCCCCATCCCATCACTTAGAGCCACCGCAAATTTGCCGCTACCTAGCTCGACCGTGCTGAAACTGTCTCCGGACAATAAATCGCCCCCTTTGGCAGCACCTGCTACACCCGTTTGTACCTCGAACTCCTTCGCAGAGCTGAATGTAACGGTAGATTCATCGCTTTGGCTGATATAAGTCTCTTTTTTCACCGTTATGGTCTCACCAATAATATCGCTTAATAGGGGGGCAATGATCTTTCGGCACTCATCGAACCCCCGAGGATAACGATGAATTAGTTCAATCTCCACATTGCCCTCTTCCAAACTTATGACTTCAACCGTCTGGACCGACAATCCTAGCGACTCGATAGCCTGACGAATTTGTTCTTCTTGATGGAACAGTGCTTGCCCCTCACGCTGAATTTCCTTGGCTAAGTCTTCCATGACTTGCGTAACACCAGAGAGTTGGTCCGCTACGAGTTGACGACTTTCCGAAAGCCTTTTCCGCCATTGTTGGTCATTCTTATATAATTGAAACTGTTGCTTCATGACGTCGACAACGGTGTCTATTTTGAAACAAGCTTTCCTCCAGTCAGGAACAATGTCGTATTTAGAAAAATGCTCCTTCTCTTCAATGCTTGTCATTAGTTCAGTCATAAAGGTATAGGTTCCGTAAAACTTCTCATTCCAACACTGCTCTCTCCGAAAGCAAGCCGCGCACGTTTTTTCCGCCACCGCATTCATAAAGTGACTAACTTTCGCTTCCCGTCGACTTCCCCCAATCGTCAGTTGTTTAAAACTACTGGAAAGTTGCCTAAACACCTCCGAAAACTGTTGCACTCGACTAGCTGTAATATCGCGAACTCGTTTCGCATAATCATAATGGGTCATCATATTCTCCTGAGTGCCCGGCACAAACTTTGCAAGTGTTTCAATCATGCTCCTCGGGGTCATCAAAAACAAGCTAATCGCTGCAATCGTTTCTAGACTCGAGGTCAGAATAGTAGACGGATCACCAATATATAGGGACAAAATGGACGAACCTACCAACATCCCAAAAACAAGCGCGAATCTGCCACCTTCTCTCATCAGCCCTGCTAACATGCCTGCAAACGAGAGCAAGCTCATCTGGTATACAGCATTCATATCCGACAAACTGAGAATTAATCCTGTAATGACACCAACTGAAGCCCCAATCG
Organism: Paenibacillus sp.; assembly: GCA_044353305.1. GTDB lineage: Bacteria > Bacillota > Bacilli > Paenibacillales > NBRC-103111 > JBILCE01. Next base: position 1,914 of record JBILCE010000032.1, on the reverse strand, counting down.
GCGCCCCCCCGACAAACGCAAATAATAAAATAAGATAGCGGGACAAGATATGCTCTAGCGACATTCCGGCAATCATCCAGCCGACTGTCCCCGTCATAACCGATGCTAGCAAAATAATAAGACAAATCAGTTCTTCTTGGCGAAGCCTATATTTCTTACGAATTAGCGTAATGACAGGAACCGCTTGAATAAAAATAAGGGTTAAGATCATGCTGAGGCCTGAATCAACAATTATTAGCAGAAACGCGTATCCACTTAAACCACCGCCAAACAAGGCGCCCAAACCGTGAACTAGAAAAACAGAAGCGGCTACTTGAAGCGGTGCAAATGACAAGCTGACCCTGCCCATTTTTTCTAATATCCGATAAATAATGATAAATACGAGTATTTCTGTCACTACTATCCCTGCATGCCATGACGTGGACAATAGACTGCCCCCAACTAAAGCTGCCCCTACTAAATGGATAAAGTCTTTGCGCAAATAAAAAATGACGGCGAAATAAGCAATTGCAAAAGGAGAAAGTTCCCCTAGTATAGTAGCCCTGCCGAGAAGAAATCCCATGATCACAAGCAACACGATCCATTTCTTCGTCAGCCACACTTGCATGAGCCAACTTGCCTGAACCTTACCTATTTGACGATCCTCTAGCTTAGGGTCCGTCTCTCTGGGCGGTGCCGTGGCTTGGTTCGTTTTGCTTTTTCTTTGCATATGGTTAGACACCACCTAATCAATTGTAGTGTCCTAATTATATGAGCAATCTAGCAAAAAGCTTGTCATAATGCGTTGGAAGATTTGAATAAATTTCCGACAAATGACGGCGAGAACGGTCACAATGGGGGAACGTTTGGCAATTAGTGGAATAAAAAAACTTACAGCACGCCACGCGGCCGTAAGTTCACAATTCAACCTGTTTGATTGTTCCTAGCCAACAAACTTAGCTAGATTAGATGTGGTAGCGGCGGAGGGAATCGAACCCCCGACCTTTCGGGTATGAACCGAACGCTCTAGCCAGCTGAGCTACGCCGCCACGACAAGCAAGAGTATATCGCACAGTCATTTACGATGTCAAGATAGCTGGCGCTGACCCAAAGAAAGCAAAAACCCGCAGCGGCCTAAGCCTTGCGGGCGGTATAAGCTAATCGCGACGACCTCCACGGCCTCCACGTTTTGAATCGGTGTTTTTCTTAAGAGAAGAAATTCTCTCTTCACTGTCTTTCAGGAACTTTGACACTCTATCTTCAAAGGTAGGCTTATTGAATGGTTTATTAAACGGACGATTGCCGCGATCACCGCGACCTCCCCCGAAGCCTCCGCCACCTTCCTTACGTTCAAATCCACCACTCGGGCGATCTTGACGTGGGGGCCTAGGAGGGCGTTGCTCTTCCACAGGACGATCAACCGTTTGCTTTATTGACAAACCAATCTTGCCATCTTTGTCCACATTAATTACCTTAACGGTCACCTTATCGCCAAGCTTCAAATGATCGTTAACATCTTTTACATAATTATCAGCGACCTCGGAAATATGAACTAGACCGGTACCGCCTTCAGGAAGCTCTACAAATGCTCCGAAGTGTGTAATGCCCGTAACTTTACCTTCGAGTTTGATGCCTACTTCAATTGCCATAAATTAAAATGTTCCTCCCTTGAAATGTAAAGAATGGCTAGGTGTCAACAGCTGCCAGTTGGTTACAATTATAACGGAACCAGAAAAACCGGTCAACTGATAATGGTCTAATTGGATGTAGTCTATTTCTGCTTTGGTGCATCAAACACCGTTTCATTTTCCTTCGAATACTGAAGTTGCTTTCGGATCATCTCTTGCCGGTATTCGGGATCGTTTAATCGATCCATTTCTTTCTTCGCCTCAATATTCAGCCTTCTAGTCTCTTCCAACTGGCTGTTGGTCAAAT
>JBILCE010000231.1:0-2533 GCA_044353305.1 Paenibacillus sp. | reverse complement strand
AGGACAGTGCCTACCGGAAAACAATCACCGGAGGCCTGCCCTTCATCATATAGAAATGTGCTTTTAATAAAGCGACAATGCAATCGAATCTTCTTCGCGCAAGCTATGTAATACCGCTTCGCACCCATCGACTTCAATGCTAATAAGGGTGGCGAGGCATTTTTTCATTGCTGATTTACCCTTTGTAATTTTAGTGTCAAGTGCGCGCAACAAAGCGTCAAGTGCTTTCTGTGACATGGCACTGCTGAAGTATACGGGAATGCGTCTATCTTGAAAAGAGATCAACGTAGTCATCATTGTCACCTTCCGTATGGGTATCTTTGGGAATAGTATAAATTACGATTGTTAATTTTGCATTAAAAATGTTTGACAGGTAGGTGAATTTTATGATGACAGACGATATGCGAATAGTCGTCATGGAATCCGAATATACTATGACCTAGCAAATCTAACCATCAACCGATTAGCAGGGGTGAACGAGGGGCATGTTCAGTAGAGCAAATCATTTGTTTGAAAATGAGGTTGCCGACCACCTACAGGTTCTACCCCGTGATCCCGAAACGTTATTTGTTTATTGGGACACGACGGCTGAACTGAGAGGTATGGTGGAACGTTATTTTAGGAGCGGGTGGGGAGAGTTGCCTAAGGCGCTCCGTATTTATGATGTAAACGGGATGAAGTTTTATGGTGATGAGGCGAATCGCAGTTGGGACATAGAAGTGCACGAAAGTGCGTCCGAATGGTTCGTGAGGGGGCTAACTCCCGATTGTACTTATGTTGTTGACTTTGGTGTTGTAACGGAACCCAACGGAATATTCACATTAATGCGATCTTCGAGTGTCAAGCTACCGCCCGATCGTCCGTTTGAGGATGGACATAGACGTGACGTCCCTCGGTCAGAGCTGGTTGGGAAGGGGAAGCCGCACTGGTTAGATCGATTTTCTGGCTATTCGCTGCAATGATGTTCTCTTGGAAAGGATAAGGATATGTTGAAAACAGGATCTCTTGCACTTGTGCTACATTCCCATTTGCCGTTCGTTCATCATCCTGAGAGTGAGAAAGTGATGGAAGAGCGCTGGCTGTTCGAAGCGATTACCGAATCATATGTACCATTGTTGCAGGTTTTTGAACGTCTAGGTAAAGACGGTATTCCGTTTCAGTTGACCATGTCGTTGACGCCTACTTTGTTAACAATGTTCGCGAATCCATTATTGCAGGAACGATATGTCCGTCATCTAGACCAACAAATCTCACTTGCCGAAAAAGAAACGATAAGGCACTCGAAAGAGCCCGAGTTACAGCGACTCGCACTATTTTATTTGAACAAGTTTACCGAAATTCGTGAGCTGTTCGTGGATCGTTATAGTTGTGACCTACGTAAGCCTTTTCGCGATTTGCACCTGACTGGCAAGCTTGAGCTAATCACATCGTCCGCAACCCACGCGTTTCTGCCTTATATTCGAACAGAGCAGGCAATTCGTTCGCAGCTTGAGAACGCCGTTATCGTTCACGCTGATTTATTAGGAGTTTCCCCACGTGGTATATGGTTGCCAGAATGTGGCTACGTGGAAGGGATGGATCGTTTGCTTGCCGATTATGGGCTCCGCTTTTTCTTCACCGATTCGCATGTAATTGAACATGCATACCCAAAGCCCACGCGCGGCTTATTCGCACCGATTCGGACGCCTTCAGGACCGTTTGCGTTTGCACGCGACCAGGAGGCTTCCAGCCAAGTTTGGAGTTCGCTGCTCGGGTATCCTGGCGATGTCGATTATCGGGAGTTTTACCGAGATATTGCTTACGAACGGGAAGAGGAGTACATAGCTCCGCATCTCCATCCGAGCGGGATACGGTTAGACTCCGGGTTAAAATATTTCCGCATAACCGGTTCCGGTGAGCATAAATTGCTTTATGTACCGGAATGGGCGGAGGGAAAAGTGGCCGCTCATGCTAAGCATTTTGCCGATTTGGTAGAACGCCGGATCCAAGAATCACCGGACACAGCAGGCCCCCATCCATTAGTCGTTGCCTCTTATGATACTGAGCTGTTCGGCCACTGGTGGTATGAGGGTCCACAATGGCTCGAACGACTTTGCCGTGAGATTGCGGTAAGGCAGGAGCGGGTGAGGTTAACGACACCGCTCAATTATTTACAAGTAGCTCCAGAACCTGAGAAGCGTCACTTATCGTTCGCAAGTTGGGGACGCGGCGGTTATGGGGAGGTTTGGCTGGGCGAGAATAACGCATGGCTTTATCGTCATATGCACCGCATGGAGGAGAATATGATCCGACTTGCTGATGCGTATCCTGCGGAGTCAGGATTGATGGAACGTGCACTGAATCAAGCGGCTCGCGAGCTATTGCTAGCGCAAAGCAGTGACTGGGCCTTTATTATGGACGGCGGAACGGTTGTTGAATATGCCATCGAACGATTTCGTCGACACGAAACGCAGTTTCAGGCACTTGCAACAGCTATTCGTAGCGGGACGATTGAAGAAAGCACATTAGTGGAGTTAGAGCAGCGAGATGCCAT
>JBILCE010000031.1:0-7887 GCA_044353305.1 Paenibacillus sp. | reverse complement strand
CCGCTTGCGACCCTCACGGATTGATACCCGCCAATCTAACCCAACCACATCCGCTTTCAGCCCTCGCAACGAAGGCAATAATTCTCCCGAACTGACACCTGGAAAATAAATTTTCGGAACCGTCTCATCCGACAGCCCTTCGAAAATTCGATTCACCACCGGCAACACAAACGTTTCAAAGTCTTGCGGCGTAAGCGCCCCGACCCAACTGTCGAACACTTGCACTGCTTTGCCACCATTCCGAATGTGTGCTTTCAAATAGCTGATTATCATATCTCCTAGCTTATCCATCAAGGCGAACCAAACGTCCGGAGCCGCGTACATCATTTCTTTCGTGCGTAAGTAAGACTTTGAAGGTCGACCTTCGATCAAATAACTGGCTATCGTAAAAGGTGCCCCCGCAAACGTAATTAACGGAACGGTCAGTTCGCGATCCAATATTCGAATCGTTTCCAACACATGTCCGAGATCCCCTTCCGCATCAAATGGCCGCAGGTTATCGACGTCGGCTTTCGTGCGAATCGGGGTGTCGATGACGGGCCCAATGTTTTTGACAATGTCAAATTTAATGCCTAGTGAAGCGACTGGATTCATAATGTCCGAATAGAGGATGGCCGCATCGACGCCAAGCTTCTGGATAGGCATCATCGTCACCTCAGCAGCCAATTCCGGATTGGCGCAAATCTCGAGCAAGCTATACGATTCTTTTATTTTTCGATAATCCGGGTCGTATCGACCCGCCTGACGCATGTACCAAACCGGCACATGGTTCGTAAATTCTTGGCGACAAGCGCGGAGGAAGGTATCGTTCTTTATCATCGAATCATCCCTTCTATTTGTAATTGAGCCAACGAGCCACATCTTTTGCAAAATAGGTCAAAATGATATCCGCACCTGCTCGCTTAAAGCCGGTTAGCATCTCAAGGACAACTGCCCTCTCATCAATCCATCCATTGGCGGCAGCGGCTTTGACCATTGAGTACTCCGCACTTACATTGTACGCAACAATTGGGGTGTCAAACGTGTCTCGCAATGTGCGGATAATGTCCATATAGGCGAGCGCTGGCTTGACCATAAGGAAATCGGCGCCTTCTTGCACGTCCGCTTCGGCCTCCCGGAGTGCTTCACGACTATTTGCGGGATCCATCTGGTACGTTTTACGATCACCGAACTGTGGTGCAGAATGAGCCGCTTCCCGAAACGGGCCGTAGAAAGCGGATGCGTATTTCACCGAATACGACATAATCGGTAAGTCTATGTAACCCGCTTCATCCAAGCCAGCACGAATGGCTGCTACAAAACCGTCCATCATATTCGATGGGGCGATGATGTCGGCCCCCGCTTCCGCTTGAGATATCGCTGTTTTGACAAGCAGTTCAAGCGAATCGTCGTTAGTGACTGAGGCGTGCCCTGTTCGCTGGTCATGCGTAATGACACCGCAATGTCCATGATCAGTAAATTGACACAAACAGGTGTCGGCGATGACGAGTAGATCGGGAGCTATTCGCTTGATCTGGCGAATCGCCTGCTGGACAATACCGTTGGTTGCATAAGCGGAGCTACCGCAGGAATCTTTTGCATCAGGTACCCCGAATACGAGAACCGCATTCAAACCCAGCGAGACGACTTCTTGAATTTCCGCTTCAAGGTGGTCAAGCGACAAGTGATACACGCCAGGCATCGACGAAATTTGCTCTTTTACTCCCACACCGTGGGTTACGAAAATCGGATAGACTAGATCATCGACGGTCAACTGATGCTCGCGCACAAGATTTCGCATCGGCTTGCTACCGCGCAATCGGCGGTTTCGGGATATCGGGAATACCATGACAACTACACCTGCTTTCTATATCATATTGAAGTTGAATCGGGGGATGCGTGATGGTTCACAAGTCCGTCTACTAACGATTCCACTGTAGCCTCATTCGCAAGGATATCAACCTTAAGACCGAATTCGACAGCTGTCGCCGCCGTTACTGGGCCGATACAAGCTACTTTTACACCCGCTAATAGTTGTAAAGGTGCTTCGACTCCCATTCTTTGCAAAATCTCAAAAAGATTGCGAACCGTCGATGAGCTTGTGAAGGTGACTACATGAACACTTCGACTGCTCAATGCTTGCAGAAGTGATTCCCCGTATTCATCGGTTAGGACCGTTTCGTAGACGTCGACCTCGGTTACGGACATACCATGCTGTCGGAGTGCATCCGGTAAAATTTCACGTGCAATATCTGCTCTTGGCAAAAGCACCTTATCTCCAGGTTTTATTTGTGGCAATACTGTCGTTAGTAGTGATTCGGCTTGAAACTTGTCTGGTATTAAATCAACTAGTAAGCCGCGATCGAGTAATGCCTCCGCTGTCTTCGTCCCTACGGCTGCAATCTTGGCAGCATGTAGCGCACGTACGTCAATCTTAAGCTCACGCAGCCTGCGGAAGAAAAACTCCACACCGTTCGGACTCGTAAACACGACCCAGTCGTACTCACGCAGTTGGTGCAACGCTTGATCCAACAGTTGCAATGATTGCGGATCCGATGGAGGATCAATCCGGATGACGGGAAACTCTAACGCTTCTCCGCCAAGTTCATCGATCTGCTCCGCAAGGCCACTAGATTGGCTACGCGCACGGGTGACTAAGATACGTTGGCCAAATAACGGTTTTTTTTCAAACCAAGCCAGCTTTTCTCGTAGCCTTACAACTTCCCCGACAATAATAATAGCTGGCGATTGAAAGCCTATTGCTTGCACTTTGTCAGCAATATCCTCAAGCGTACCGACAAGCGTTTGTTGCTCCATCCACGTTCCCCAACGAATGAGGGCAACGGGTAAATCCTTCGATTTCCCACATATCAGCAACTGCTCACAGATATTGCGGATATTCGCAACACCCATTAAAAAAATGATCGTCCCCGTTGCCGATGCCAGCTTCGCATAATCCACGTCTGTATATGTTTTATTCGGATACTCGTGCCCCGTCACAATAGTGAAAGACGACGTATAATCCCGATGAGTAACGGGTATCCCCGCATAGGCTGGAACACCAATAGCAGACGTAATGCCTGGTACAATCTCAAAATCAATACCGTTATCCACCAGCAATTCCGCTTCTTCACCTACCCGACCAAACACACATGGGTCTCCACCCTTTAGTCGGACAACCGTCTTGCCCTCCAGTGCCAAATCGACAAGTAACTGGTTTATTTCCTCCTGTCGAAGCATATGCTTGTCTGGCAACTTGCCAACAAATATTTTATCCGCATCGGGCTTCACATGGTGGAGCAGTCTCGGACTTGCAAGCCGATCATAGACGACGGCATCCGCCTTCTTGAGCGCCTCCAATGCGCGTATCGTAATTAACTTTGGATCGCCAGGACCTGCTCCTACAAGATAGACTCTTCCTTTACGCTTACTCATAGGACGACTCCTTCACTTCTGCTAGTATTCGATCCGCTCCCTGAGCAATAAGACGTTCCGCCAATTTCAGTCCTACTTCCTCTGGATCTTGACCGGTTAGCGCTTCTCGTAGCAAAATAGTTCCATCCGGAGTGCCCACCATGCCCGTTAGTTTCAGCTCACCGTTGGCTTCTAAGCTTGCATAAGCCCCGATTGGAACCTGACATCCCCCTTGCAAACGCGCTAAGAAACTTCGTTCCGCCGTCACGCATCGAGCCGTCTCGGGATCTTGAAAGGTAGCTAACATGTCTAGAATAAAGCGATCGTTGGCGCGACACTCTATCGCCAGTGCTCCCTGACCGACGGCCGGTATACAATCATGCGCCGATAAATGAGCAGAAACGCGATCGCCCCAGCCCATTCGATTAAGTCCTGCAGCTGCCAACAAAATGGCATCGAGGCTTTCCGTCTCCAGTTTTTGTAGTCGGGTGTCAATATTCCCTCGCAGCGCCTCCACTTGCAGATCCGGACGAAGCGCCTTTACTTGTGAAGCTCGTCTTAAGCTGCTCGTGCCAATGCGACTGCCAGCCGGCAGTTCGCTTAGTGACACCCCTAGACGGGAGACAATCGCATCGCGAGGGTCTTCACGTTCCGGTATTGCGCCAATGACTAGCCCTTCTGGTAGTTCGGAGGGCATATCCTTCATGCTGTGGACTGCTATATCAATCGTACCGTTTAGGAGGGCCTGCTCAATTTCCTTTACAAACAACCCTTTTCCACCGACCTTCGACAAGGTCACATCCAGAATTTGATCTCCCCGTGTCACGATCTTATGAATCACGAACTCTACGTCAAGACCAGCAGCCTCGCAAATCATATTCAACTTGTCAATGACTTGACCTGTTTGGGTTAATGCTAGCGCACTTTGCCTTGACCCGACGACGATTGTCCTCATTCGCCATTCCCTCCTTCTCCTTGACCGCTCCATTGTTGAAGCTCCTCGCGAAGACTCTTTTTCCACTTCGAAAAAGAACCCTCCCTGATCTTTGCCAGTAAGTCAAGTTCCATCACTTTGTGCATCAACACTCGGCGGTCGGTGCCGCTAACATTCATACGATGGAGTTCTATCCGATATTCGTGCAAAAAATCGAAATAAATCTCATATTCATCACCAAATTGATGCTCCAATTGATCGCGAATTTGGGTGGCCGCAACTGGGCTTACCCCACTCGTGGAAATGGCCATCACGAGTCGCCCTCTGCGCAGAACAGCTGGGACGATGAAATCTCCCGCTTCTGGGTCATCAACTGAAATAATAGGTACCCCGTATGCTCTCGCATCTCGCACCACTTGTGCGTTAACCGCAGGCTCATTTGTTGCCGCTATCGCGAGTACATAATCCTCTTTGATGTCGCTCGATTCATACAAGCCCATTCGCGCTTTAAGCATTCCTGTAGTCTTCCAAATTGTCAGTTGATCCGTTAAAGCTGGACTAACGACAGTCACATGCGCTCCCGCTTCCAGCAACGATTTAACTTTCCGCTCGGCAACGTGACCGCCCCCGACAATGAGACATTTTTTACCCGATAACTTCCACATAACTGGATAGTAATTCACCATAAAGTCACATCCATTGATGAAAGTTAGAAACGATGTTGGCCACCACCACATTCACAACTACAAATGCGAAAGCAAGCAAATTCATATAGGATAACTTCGTAATTGAAGCATTGGAACTTTTCCTTTGAAAAATATAGAACGTATAAGCAGCTAGAATAAGGAACGAATTAACTACTTTCGGATCATACAAAAGGGTACTGTCTTCTTGCAAACCAATACAGACAAAACCTAGGACAAGGGATGAGATCAACAAAATTAATCCAATCATAACAGTTGCGAACGTTAACTTGTCCATGTTTTCAAGGCTTGGCATACGTTGCATTTGTTGTGTCCATTGCTTCTCTTTGAGGCGACGGTGCAGGAACAAGTAGGAAACTGCGAACAACGCTGCTAAGGTAAAAGCCACATAGCTAATCATCGCGAGCGCAATATGCGTATATAGCAGATTATCATTTAGCGGCCACCGTTCGTTTATAGGTGCCATACCAGGAATGTTCAAATAATTGAGCACTAGCACTGCAAAGCCTAAGACATTCGCACCAAACACAATGAGGTCAATCCGGACAAACCATTCGATGAGCAATGCTAACGTCACGAGCAACCATGCAAAAAAGAAAAATGTATCGAATTTCGTCAACACAAAAGTAACTCGTTGCTCATATAGGCCTACAGCCAAATACAGTGTTTGGATCACCCAGACAAAAAGAAGTAGCCCTGTGCCTATACGTTTCGTAGTCTGATTAGCTCGGGCAACATCAGAAAACGAGAACAGCAAGCTCAGGGCATAAACATATAATATTGCGTCGTACAACCAACTTTTGGTCATCATGTCAATCCCTCCACTCCGGAATCCGATGATCTCTGATTGCCAGATTATGTGCTGGCTAGTATCTTACTCGATCGTTGAACGGTCGCCCTCGGATCGGATGCCATCTCCTGCACAGTTGAAGAGGGAACAGGAATCTCTGAATGGTTTTCTTCGGCAAGCATGCCTTCCAATGCAAACAATTGTGTCATAAGTGCAATCGCTTCTTCGCCTTTCCGATCACCTGCAAGTTCCTTCACACGAACAATCGGGTCGCGGAGCATCTGATTAAGCATGCTCTTGGTAAGCTTGCGAATGAGTTTCACTTGCCGTTCATCCAGCTCGGGTAATTTATTAAGTAAACTCGTTAGCGTCTCGTCATGGATTTGTGTCGCCTTCTGTTGTAGAGCATGAATGATCGGGGCAACTCCTAACGTGTTGAGCCATTGCTCAAAAAGAACACCTTCCGCTTGAATAGAGGCTTCAATCTTCATCGCTTCTTTAAGACGTTGAGCCAAATTTGTATCTACAATATTCTGGAGATCATCTATATCATAAAGAAATACTTGTTCCAATTCACCGATGGCGGGATCAATATCGCGAGGTACGGCAATATCGATCATAAACAATGGACGCGATTTACGTTGACGCATAATCCCCGTGACCTGCTCTTTCGTAAGCACGTATTGGTCTGCGCCTGTAGAGCTTATCGTGATGTCAGCCTGAGCAAGCGCTTCGGTCAACTTCTCATACGGAACTGCTCGGCCTCCAAATTTAAGCGCTAACTCTTGGGCGCGCTCAAGCGTTCGATTCACAACGACGATGTCTTTGGTGCCCGATGCGTTAAGATGGACTGCTGTACGTTCACTCATTTTGCCAGCCCCTAAAATCAAGACCGACTTTCCTTCAAAATGACCAAAAATGCGTTTTCCGAGTTCCACTGCAGCATAGCTGACGGACACCGGATTTTCTCCGATCGATGTCTCGGCGTGGGCTCGCTTGGCAACTGTGATTGCCTGCTTGAACAGCATATTGAATAATGTCCCGGTTGTCTTCTGTTGTTGAGCTAGTAAAAACGCGTCTCTTACTTGGCCCAAAATTTGGGTCTCGCCTACAACCATCGAATCAAGCCCACACGTGACGCGAAACAAATGCTCAACCGCTTGGCGATCTTCGTATATATATAAATGTTTAGTAAAGGCATCCCGCTCGATACCAAACCATTTTTCCAAAAAGCCGAGAATGTAATGACCACAAAGCGTCTTCCGATCTACCACCACATAAATTTCCATGCGATTGCAAGTGCCCAGAATCACCGTCTCCATCATGCTCCGAGTCTGCCTGAGTGTATGAAGAGCCTGCGGCAAATGATCCGATGAAAAGGTGAACTTTTCCCGAACTTCGATAGGGGCGGTCTTATAATTTAAACCAACAACTACGATATGCACTGGAGTTTCACCTTCCTTTCCATTCATTTATGACTGGGCTTTGATCATTATACCATATGCGGAACTTGGCTCCCCTTTGAGTTTTGAAAAAATTTTGAACACTTTACATATATGGATATAGCAAAAAACCACGGTTATCTCCAAGTCGGAGATAACCGTGGTTATCATTTGCATCTTTTATAACTTCACAAGTTCTTTATGCTGCATAACAGGCGTTTCGACATTCATTTCGCCCATGCCACGAATTAATTTCTTCGCATGCATTTGTGTAGGCTGAAGCACCGACATCATGTAATCAATAGCAACCTGTGGATCAACTGTTTCACCGCATGTGTAACAATCCAATGCAGCAAAGCCTCTCTCAGGATACGTATGAATGGAGACGTGGCTTTCAGACAATAAAACGAGAACGGTAGCGCCTTGTGGTTCGAATTGTTTCGATTGTACAGAAAGTACGGTCGCCCCGCAACGCTCTGCTGCCTCGATCATTTGTGCTTGAAGCCAATCCGCATTGTTGAGCTTCTCAAAATCGACTCCCCAAGCGTCCACTGCAACGTGTCTTCCGAAAGTTGAATATTCCATCTTTCGGTTCCCCCTTCCTAGGAATAAAATGATTGATTT
>JBILCE010000230.1:0-2537 GCA_044353305.1 Paenibacillus sp. | reverse complement strand
ACATGGCGATGGTCCAACAAGCTTTTCCAACACTATCGTGGAATATTCAAGGTGATACATTAACAATCGTTGATCAATAGGAGGACGTAATTAAATGGCCGAGATTCGAATTTTAGACGATCATATCGCTAACCAAATCGCAGCTGGTGAAGTGGTTGAACGGCCATCCTCTGTCGTCAAGGAGCTAGTCGAGAACGCTATAGATGCGGGAAGCACGACCATTGACGTAACGATAGAAGAGGGCGGCCTCAAGTTAATTAAAGTCGTTGACAATGGTTCAGGTATTGCACCAGAAGATGTTCATACAGCATTTTTACGTCATGCAACAAGTAAAATTTCATCAGGAAAAGATTTATTTCGTATTGTTACATTAGGGTTTCGCGGTGAAGCCTTACCAAGTATTGCCGCTGTGTCAAAAGTTGAATGTTTAACATCAATAAATAATAGTGGTTTAGGTCGAAGATTCATAATTGAAGGTGGCAGCGTATTAGCCAATGAAGAGGCATCTGCACCAATGGGGACAACATTTGCTGTTCGCGAGCTATTTTTCAACACGCCTGCACGTCTGAAGTATATGAAAACTGTTCAAACTGAACTTGGACACGTGTCTGATTATATGTATCGCTTATCGATGGCTCATCCATCAATCGCATTTACGTTTCGTCATAATGGTACGATTTTGTTGCAAACATTAGGGAATGGCGATTTACTCCAAGTTGTCGCAGCAGTTTATGGTTCAGCTTTAGCCAAACAACTGATTCCCATTGAAGGGGAAAATCCAGATTATTCGATATCTGGGCTCGTATCCTTACCAGAATTGAATCGTTCAAGTAGGAATAGTGTGTCTACTTTTTTAAATGGACGATACATTCGTAATTTCGCTGTAGCCCAAGCCGTTTTAGAAGCTTATCATACGCTATTGCCCATTCATCGGTTCCCATTAGCCGCTCTTCACATACAGATGGATGCTTCTTTGCTAGATGTAAACGTTCATCCGGCCAAACTAGAAGTTCGCTTTAGTAAAGAAGCAGAACTTGTTCAATTCATTACTCGAACAATTAAAGAATCGTTGCATCGTCAAGTTCTTATACCTTCTGCGATCAAGTTACCACCGGTTCAATCTCCCTTTATTCAAGAAAAAATGGATTTGTACCGTCCAGTCACATCATCAACCTTATCAGATGTGAACAGAAAGATTTCTTCCGACACAATAACTGGCGCACGTCCATCTATCGCACAATCGCCTACAAATCGGACATCACTTGACGTTAGTGTTCCTGCAAAGATAAGTAAGTGGACGCAAGTAATGGAAAAGTCAGAATCAGAAGCATTTGTTCCAGCACCTAAGCCTGTGTTTCCTCATCTTAACCCCATTGGTCAATTACATGGAACTTATGTCGTAGCTCAAAATGAGAGCGGATTGTTTCTAATCGATCAACATGCAGCACATGAACGCATTAATTACGAATACTATTATGATCGGTTCGGAGCACCACCAGAAGCTAGTCAACAATTACTGGTGCCTATTACATTTGAGTTCACCTCGGCAGAGGCGGAACTACTAAAACAAAAGCTACCGTTATTCGAACAAGTTGGTGTTGTCTTTGAACCATTTGGTGGCTCTTCATTCATCGTTCGGGCTTATCCCCACTGGTTTCCACAAGGTGAGGAGCAACAAATTCTTCTCGAGATGACGGCCTGGGTACTTAGTGAAAAAAAGGCAGTCGATATCGCAAAATTACGGGAAAATGCAGCCATTATGTGCTCCTGTAAAGCTTCATTGAAAGCAAATCATAGTATGCAAATAAAGGAGATGGAGGCGCTACTCGACCGTTTAGCCACATGTCGCGTCCCATATACGTGTCCCCACGGTCGACCAATTGTTGTCAGCTTCTCGACTTATGAATTGGAAAAAATGTTTAAACGGGTGATGTAATGGTCGTAACAACTACATATGATTCAAGTGATTCTATAAAAGCGTACGCACAAGAACTAGCTCATCAATTTCAAGCCCAATATATCGAGCGACTACAGTCTTCCATTCCGCGAATTCGTATCCAATACGGCATTGAGGATATACTGGTCGTTGGGGAAAAAGGACTTCGTTATCACCCTTTAGAAGCAGAGGAAGTATTTTTTCATCCAAGTACTGCTCTGATCCGATTGAAAAGACTCTTACGTGGGGAACCAGATGTACTTCTTAAACTAGCTGATATCCACCCAGGTGATCATGTTTTGGATTGTACCGCTGGACTCGCATCGGACGCGATCGTTTTTGCATTTGCAGTTGGTGATAGGGGACAAGTTACAGCATTAGAAAGCTCAAAGACAATTGCATTTCTCGTTAGAGAAGGACTTAGCCACTATACTTCAGGCTTGCTGGAAGTCGATCAAGCTATGCGACGCATCCAATTGATAAACATAGATCATACATTGTTTCTTAAAGATCTTCCGGATAAATCTTACGACATCATCTATTTTGATCCGATGTTTCGGAAACCGATTGATGATTCTCACTCTATTTCGCCTATTCGTCA